>JANMVX010000148.1:0-3793 GCA_031393505.1 Hyphomicrobiaceae bacterium
TCCAGGTGAAGGTGACGCTGCGATCATCGATGGCGACGATGCGCCGGTTCGAGATGGCGATGCGGTGCGTGTAGCGCGCCAGATAGCGCAGCACCTGCTCGGGGCCGGCGAATGGCTTTTTGGCATAGACGATCCAGTCGAGGCGGCGCACGGGTTCGAGGTGACGGGCGAAGGCGCGCGGATCGCTGAGCGGCGCCAGGGCGTCGAAGAATTGCAGGCGGCCGTTGGCATGTGCGGCCGCGAGCTTGTGCAGAAACAGGCGGCGATACAGACGTTGCAGGACGCGCACAGGCAGGAAGAAGCCTGGGCGGCAGGCGATCCACGTCTTGTCATCACGGGCGAGGCCACCGCCCGGCACGATCACGTGCACGTGCGGATGATAGGTCAGCGTTTGCCCCACCCGACGGCGGAGCCGTCAAACAAATGGGGCACCGGCCAAATAGGGCCGGTGTTTTACTGTCATGTATGTCCGTTGGCGGAGGAGGACAAGACGGGTACGCCATGCTTGCGCAGCTTGGCCAACTGGTCCCTTGATGACCCGGTGCGGACCTCGGCCATCTGAAGCCGTTTCCAGCCGACACAGTCGTCCGACGAGGCCATAGAAATTCCGACAATCCGTTCTTTGGCAGTAGCCTTCCAGTGCAAGGCCGGCCTGCTTGATGGCGCCGAGAGTCCAACTCGTCTTCGGGCCAGGCGCCTGCGTATCGTCCGAGGGCATTGCCAGCAGCCTGTTGATGCAGCACCACGTCAGAGGTGCGAATCTACACCTCGCTTCGAGCGCTTGCCATCACAATGCCCGTTCATTGGCGACGTTCCAGCCCAAAAGCTATAAGGACATATCGCACAATAAACGCTACGGATCTGACAGTTTCCGTGGCTTGATTGTGTAGTTCCATTCGGGGTGGAAGTCATCGCCGGTAATGTTCAGCGCCGCCATCTCGGCGTCGCTGACCTTGATGCCCTTCTGGTAGCTCCGCTCGTCGAGCGCGCACTCGATTGTCAAGCCGGTCTTGGTCGTGGTCGCGCCGATCAGCGAGACGATGGTCAGGCGATCCGTGAGGGGCTTGCCGCGCCAGTTCTGCGTGATGTGGCAGAACATGCGGTGTTCGATCTTGTTCCACTTCGAGGTGCCGGGTGGGAAGTGGTGCACATGGATCACGAGGTCCGTCTCGTCGGCGAGCTTCTGCAGTTCGATCTTCCACAGCCGCACGCGGGTACCGTTTGAGCCGCCACCATCGGCCGTGATGGTCAGCTCACGCATCTTAGGGTAGCGCCCTGCCCCCATGCGCTGGCGCCAGGTTCGGATCGACTGCACCGCGAACTCGGCCGTGTCGGCGGTGATGCCGACGCTGACGAAGCCGGCATTGGCCGTGACGTCGTAGACGCCGTAAGGCGCCACCTTGCCCAGCTCCGGGTCGACGAAATCGTGCACCTTGACGCGGACTGGCGCGCCCTTGGGCCGGTAGTCCGAGCCGCCGTTCCGATAGTTGCCGACCAGCTCTTTCTTCTTGGTATCGACCGAGATCACCGGCTGTCCGGCGGTCTGGGCCGCGACCACCTTGGCTTTGATGTACTCGAACTGCGCGTTGCGGTCGGGGTGCTTGGAGCCTTCGTCGGCCTTGCGATTGTGCTGGCGCGAGTAGCCGAGCTTGACCAGTTCGCGGGCCACTGTATCGCCGCTGATCGGGTGCCCCTTGGCGGTCAGCGCGGCGGCGAGCTTGTCCATGCTCTTGGAAACCCAGAGCAGGGGCCGCATCGGATCGCCCAGTGTCGCCGCCGCGACCAGCCGCTTGAGCTCGGGGATGACGCCGGGATCGGCCGCAACCACCGATCGACGCCCGCCGCCAGCCCGGCGCTGCAGCCCATTGGCGGGCGGCTCGGCGTCGAGATCATCCTCGCCCCGATTGATGGTCGAGCGGGCGAGCCCCGTGACCTCGGACACGATCTTGAGGCCGCCCCAGCCCGCGGCCTGCACCTCGGCCGCCGCGAACAGCCGCCGCCCACGCTCGTCGAGCGTGGCGCCAACGGCGTCCCATCTTTGCTGTATGGCTTTCCTATCGATCATGCGAACGTCATTACGACTGTTCGCACCACGACGGAATCCCAGCGCCGTGAGTCAGACCGTCACACCACGGACCGCGATTCGTCTGTTATGCGACGAGTCCTAAGGTCGAAAGACCAGGCCGAATTGGGGGCGACATGTCGAGCAGGAATGGCGGGCGAGTCAACATGGCTCTAAAGGTAGTCGTTCGGTTGACTGCAGCGCTGGTCGTTGTCTGCGGCATCAGCGCGGTGCTGTGGCTTGTGGCGCTTGGGCAGCCCCCGACGTTGCCGTCTGGCCCGCCAGACGACGGGGCTCAAGACATGACTGAAACCGGGGTGACCTGGGTGCCGGGCATCGGTAACAGGGTGTATGGCAATTGCACCCGTATTTTGTCTATCGACGGCGGCGGCGTGCGAGGACTGGTGCCAGCCTTGTTGCTGGCCGAGGTGGAGCGCCGCACCGGTCGACCCATCTTTCAGCAGTTCGATTTGGTTGTCGGCACCTCGACCGGCGCCATTCTGGCGCTTGGGTTGACGAGACCGAGCAACGCAGACGCGCGGCGCCCTGCCTTCTCAGCACAAGACCTTGTTCAATTATATCGTGAGCAATCGCCCCAGATCTTTCCACGCTCGTTTGCGCCTCTGAGATATGTGCGGCGGATCTTTCGTCCTAAGTTCAGCCCGGACGATATCGAGGGCATCTTCGAGACGTATTTCGAAGACGTCCGACTGATCGAGGCGCTGACCAACGTGGCCGTTCCAGCGTATGATATCGAGGACAATAGGCGTCTCTGGTTCCGGAGTATTTCCTCGGCGCACGGTGACGTCCTGATGCGTGATCTGGTGCGAGGAGCCATAGCCGCACCGACCTTTTTCCCGCCCGCTCGTTTTGCTGTCACAAAGCGTGTGTCGGCGAAAGGTTATGTCGCGCTCGTCGATGGCGCGTTGTTCGCCAACAACCCGTCACAGGATGCGCTGCTGTTTGGACAGCAATTGCGAACCCAAGGCGACAGAAGCGTGCTGCTGCTATCCGTGGGCACCGGGCGGTCGGTGCACAAGAACTCATTCGAGGCCGCTTGGGGCTGGGGCGTGCTGGGTTGGATGGACCCGTTACTCGAAATTGCATTCTCTGATCCGGCCATCGACGACCTGATGAGCCAACAGCTTGAGGGGCGTGGCAACTATTTCCGGTTGCAAGTCGACCTCGGAGCGATCCCGATTGAGCTGGATGATTCATCCCCCGAGACGGCACAGCGGTTGGACGCACGCACGGTATTGTTCATGACGCAGCAGGAAGACCAGATCCGGAGCCTGGTGTCCGAGCTGTCATTGCCGCGGTCACCCAACTGTAGCCGGCCAGCCGGGGCCGACTACGAGCGTCCTGACGGCGCACGGATTCGCACAAATCCAGTCAAGGCGAATTGAACCGACCGGCCTCATATACTAGGCCCAATCAGCACGAAAGAATTTGATCGTGCGAAACCTGCTGCGGCGTTCGATTTCTCAATTCCGCCAGCTGGTCGGTCAATTTTTCCTGAAATAAGACCTATGCGTCTTGGCTGCGGGGTCCGCCTGTTGGGCGACCGACGCCTTCTACTCCGACAGCACCGGTCGTGCCCCCGGACGTGGTGTAAGATCAACGGCATGAGCCGAGCCACTGCTGCTCGGGGTCAGGCGGCCGGGATGGCTGTTGGCCTGACGTCGGTAGTATTGCCCAGTCCGGCCAGCGTTTCCAGGCTCATGTAGCGCC
>JANMVX010000153.1:0-2412 GCA_031393505.1 Hyphomicrobiaceae bacterium
GGTTATATTTTAAATTTTTTTTTTTGGGAATGGGTGGCCGGGTCGGGGCGCGCTGGGCCGCCCCCCTACGGGCGACCTCGGCCGCCCGACCGGCCTTGCTTGCCGCGTTTGCCGAGGGTCACGCCCTTGCCGGACAGCGCACCAGTCTTGCCGGCCGTGACCATCTCGAACCGCAGCGCGCCTGCTGTCGGAATGGCTTCCACCAGCTTCACCTCAACCCGATCCCCCAACCGGTAGGCCTCACCGCTCTGCGAGCCGACCAGCGCGTTGTGCGCCTCGTCGTGATTGAAGAATTCGCGACCGAGCGTTGAGATGGCGATAAAGCCGTCCGCCCCCGTATCGGTCAATTTTACAAACAATCCGCTGCGCGTGACACCTGAAATGCGGGCATGGAACACGGCCCCGATATGGTCGGCCAGATGCGCCGCGATCAGACGATCCGTGGTCTCGCGTTCGGCCGCCATGGCGCGGCGTTCCAGATCGGAGATGCTTCTTGCCGTGTCCTTCAGCCGCTCAATCTCGCCGTCCGTCAGACCGTCCTTACCCATCCCCAGTGCGCGGATCAGCGCCCGGTGCACGATCAGATCGGCATAACGGCGGATCGGCGAGGTGAAGTGCGCGTATTTGCGCAGGTTCAAGCCGAAGTGGCCGTAGTTCTCGGGGTTGTACTCGGCCTGGCTCTGCGAGCGCAGCACCACCTCGTTGACGAGATCGGCCGTGACCGTCCCTTTTGCCTTGGCCAGGAGTTTGTTGAAATCCTGCGGCTTCAGCTGCCCGGTCTTGGGCAGCTGCATATCAAGCGTTTCCAGGAACGTCTTCAGCGAGGCCAGCTTTTCCTTCGATGGCTGATCGTGCACGCGGTAGACCAGCGGGCACTTCTTCATCTCCAGCGTTTCGGCGGCGGCGACGTTGGCCTGAATCATGAATTCTTCGATCAGGCGATGCGCCGTCAGCCGCTCGGGCACGTGGATGCGCTCCACTTTGCCGTCCTTGCCGACGATGATCTTTCGCTCAGGCAGATCGAGGTCAAGCGGCGAGCGCTCGTTGCGCGCCCGCTCCAGCGCGGCGTAGGCTGCCCATAACGGCTTGAGGATGGTCTCGACATGCTCGGCTGCCGGCCCGGCCTCGTGCGTGCCGTCGATGGCGGCCTGGGCTTGGCTGTAGCTCAGTTTTGCCGCCGAGCGCATCAGGGCGCGCGAAAACACATGCGAGCGCTTGGCCCCGTATTTGTCGAAAATCATGCGCACGGCGAGGCAGGCGCGCAGTTCGCCCCCTTTCAGCGAACACAGATCATTCGAGATTTTTTCCGGCAGCATCGGCACCACGCGGTCCGGGAAGTACACGGAATTCCCGCGTTTCTCCGCTTCGCTGGAGAGATACGTACCCGGACGGACATAGAACGCGACGTCGGCGATGGCGACAATGGTGACCCAACCGCCGGGATTGTTCGGGTCGTCATCGGGCGCGGCCCACACGGCATCGTCGTGATCGCGCGCATCCACGGGATCGATGGTGATGAGCGGAACTAACGTCAGATCCTCGCGGCCCGACTTGGTCAACTTCGGGAGATCGTCCAGCTCGCGCAGCACGCGGTCCGGGAAGGTATCGAGGATTCCATGGGCGTGGATCGCGATGAGAGAGATCTGTCTTTGGTCGGACGGATTGCCCAGCCGCTCGACAATGCGCGCTCGCGTGAGACCGCCGCGACCGGTACGGGCGATGTCGAAGCGCACCAGTTCGCCGTTCTCGGCGCCGCCCTCATCGCCTTTTTCGATCCGCCAATCCTTCAGTTGCTTGCGGTCGATGGGTTGGATCGTGCCGCCGTAACCACGCGATTCGGCGCGGAAAATGCCAAGCAAGCGTTTGCGCTCGCGGTCGAGTTTTTTGATCGGAAAGGCTTCGTAGGTGTACGCGCCATCGCCGGATACCGGCTCGATGCGGGCCAGCACCTTGTCGCCGGGACCGAGATTTGCCCCGTCCCGCTCCAGCCGGACTCTTACGCGCGGCGGGAGACCTTCGTCTTCGCGGTCCCAATCAACGGGCTCGCCGTAGAGATCACCCTCGGCGTCCACGCCCAGCGCCTCGATCACGGCGGTGGGTGGCAGCTTGCCCACACCACGGATCTTCTTGCGCGTGGAATTCAGCTGCCCGGCCGCCGACATCTCCTTCAGCAGCTGCTTCAGCCAGATGCGCTTGTCGCCCTTGATGTCAAAGGCCTTGGCGATTTCGCGCCGGCCGACTTTTGCGGGAGATGTGTTGACGAACTCGAGCACGGCCTCGCGGGTGGGGAGGCCAGGAGGCGGGGCTGGGGATTTGGGTTTGCGGCTCATGGCGCAGCGGTGCGGTGTAGGGGCGACCCGTGGGTCGCCCTCTGGCGGCACGGCACGCTGCACCAGGGCGACCCACGGGTCG
>JANMVX010000154.1:0-15386 GCA_031393505.1 Hyphomicrobiaceae bacterium
CCAGACCGGTCCGGCGCGCTCGATGCATGGGGATTTTCCATCGTCGACTATGAGATCGTCGGGTGACCTAGAGCAACATCACTTTAAATGCAGCAAGGTTGGAGGCGTAGGGGCGCACCGCAGTGCGCCCGGCTATCCGCTTGCTCGCGGTTAGACGGGCGCACTGCGGTGCGCCCCTACGCTTCCAACCTTGCTGCATTTAAAGTGATGTTGCTCTAGGTCACCCGACGATCTCATAGTCGACGATGGAAAATCCCCATGCATCGAGCGCGCCGGACCGGTCTGGAGCGCTGAGAAGGATGGCGCGAATCTGATCGACCAGCTGCGTCAGGTACGGACCCGGAGTATTGACTGGCTCGAACCCCTTGCTGCGTTGCGACACGGTTTGAGCGAACACGGATTGCGGTACCGCGTCGGGCGCGACAAGCGCTATCAGTTGGCCCTTTCCAATTGGTTCGACCGCCTTGAAGCCGCTGAACCCATAGCCGGGCCCGGGAACGCTCAACGTCGTGTCGGAGGCGACGCGTGCAGCGGCGTCGGAGGCCAGATACCGGTTCGGAAAGATTAACGTCACTTCGTCAGCTGCATTGAGATCGATCAGGATGAGTTGACCGGGCACCCGGCTGTTGACATCGATGACGATCTGCTCGCCGAGTTTCACCCGGTTGCCGCCCCTGATCGCCACCCTGATCCGGCCATTGGCCGGCAACAGCAGGTCATGCAAATTTCCGACTGCCGTGGTCACGGCCGTCGCTGCAACGGCGCTGCGAATGGGCTGCGGCGACTGGGAGACGTTCGGAGCGCTCGCTGTTGAAATTGGCCGGGTCAGCGGCCAACCCAAGAGACCGACAGTCGCGGCCAGAACAACCACCCCCAACGCCATCAGTGCAAGACCGGGCGCTGCCGTCCGCTCCGGCGAGGTCGCCGCGTTGATGGCGCTCACCAGTCGCTCGGCGTCGCTGCCAAATTGGGTATTTCGCAGTTCGATGCCGTTGCGCCGCGTCAGCGCCTTCAAGCTATCCGGCAGCTGCTCGGCCGTCGGCATTCTCGCCCCATCGACCAGAACCGGGATCACGGCGATGGCGCCGCGCGCCAGGGCCGCGCCGATCTCCACGCCGACATAGTCGATATCTCCATGCAGCCTGGACTGCCCGATGTTGCCGCCCTGCCAATTGGGGCCAATGATGGCCAGCAGTACGCTGCAATGATCGATTTTTTCGGCCAGAACTTTTTCGAAATCTTCGCCATAGGGAATGTCGTCGACATCGACGAACACATGCTCGCGCCCGAACTCCTGTACCAGCCTATCGCGGATGCGCCCGGCGGTAGCTATGCTGTCGGCTCTGCGGTAGCTGATGAAGATGTTTTTCAAGATGGCCCGCTTCCGAATTGTGACCATTCAAGCCGAGCCATAGCTGCTGTGCAAGGCCTGGCCAAGCATTCTGATGGCGAAATGCAGGCAAACTAATATCCACAATCCGAGGATTCAGCAAGGATCATCCCTCATACAATCAGTACTAATGAATGCTATTCGCCCCGCAAGCTCGGACTTGCAATCTCGCTGCTCCAGACGGGCGCCAAAATTCTGACGCACGCTCCGGACGCCAACCAAACTGTGCGTTCACCCGTTGCTAACCGCGTTCGGCAAGCACTCCTCACCTAACCCCGCGCCGAGGTTGCTAAACGCGTTTTCGAACGCGTCCGATCAATGCCCCGACCCGGAGGCCTTGCTGTAGGGCTTGTAGATGTCAGGCTGTTGCTCGCCATCGACCATGATGAAGCCAAGCAGACCGCGCTCCAGCCGCGACAAGGCGTGATCCACCAGCAAATAGCGGCCGGGAACCTGCAGCGCGAACTCAGCGACGACCGCCCCGCCGGGAGGCACCGAAACCGTCTGCACGCCGACCACAGGCGGGCTCGACAGATTGCCCCATTCGTAGACGCGGTCGAAGATCTCGCCGATGACGTGGAAGGACGATGTAAAGTTCGGCCCCCCCACGCCCATGAACAGGCGCACCGTCTCGCCGACCTTGGCGTGCATCACGTGCTGTTTCGTCAGGGCGCCGACGGCGCCGTTGAAGACGAAGTACTCGGGCTGCTCGGCCAACAGCTTGTCGACGCTGAATTCCTGGCCGCCCTGCTGGCCGAAGGGGGCGGTGGTGTAGATTTCGCCCTGCATGACATAGAACTCGTGATCCACGGCCGGCAGGCCGCCCTCGGGTTCGACCAGGATCATGCCGTACATGCCGTTGGCGATGTGGTGCGCCACCATGGGCGTTGCGCAGTGGTAGACGTAGAGCCCCGGAACCAGCGCCTTGAAGTCGAGCTGCTTGGTCTGGCCCGGCTCCACCTGCAGGAAGGCCGCACCGCCGCCAGGGCCGGTGGTGGCGTGGAAATCGACCGAGTGGATCATCACCGAGTCGGGATCGTTCTTTATAAAGACCTGAACGGTGTCGCCGACGCGCACGCGCAGCATCGGTCCCGGCACGGTGCCGTTGAACGTCCAGTAGCGATAGGTGGTGCCGTCAGCGAGCTGGCCATCGACTTCCACGGTTTCAAGATCGACCCGGACGGTCTTGGGCTCGCGCTTGCCGATTGGCGCGGGAACTTTGGCCGGGTCCATGGAAATGTCGCGAGCTTCGGCGCCGACGCTTGGCGCGGTCTTGGCCGCGATGGCGACCTTGCCCTCCATGCCGGCCAGCCGATGGCCGGGCAGGGAGCAGAAATAGGCGGTTGCGCCAGCGTTGCCGGCGCGAAACACCATCGTGGTGCTGGAGCCCTTGTCCCGGACCTGTTCGGACGCCAGGTCCTGGCCGTTCGGACCCTGCTTCTCGAAGACGATGTTGTGGGCCGCCCCTTCGCCGTTGATCAGCGTGATCTGAACGATATTGCCAGCGCCGGCCTTCAACTCCGGATTGACGACGCCATCGATCGTGCCGCCGAAGCCGAGGTACACCATGCGCCCCTCGGCGATGCCCGAACGCAGCGTGTATTTCACGTCGGCTACGTAGCCGGCCGGGATCGACGTATCGCCATTTGCTGGCGCAGGAGCTGTCGCGGCGACGGCGGGCGCGGCGGGCTTGGCGCCCGCAGCCTGTGAGCTATGGCTCTTGAGGAATTCGATGACGGCCGCCCTGTCCGCCGGCTGCGACAGGCCGCCGAAGGTCATGCGGGTGCCCGGAACCATGTCGGAGGGATGCACGAGGTATTTGTCCAGCGCCGTGGCGTCCCAAGTGATGCCCGACTGGACCATTGCGGAAGTGTAGCGGAACCCGGGGACCGCACCGGCCTTGCGCCCGAACACGTCGGATAGCGATGGTCCGAGTTTGGTGACGCCGGGATCGATGCTGTGGCAGGCAATGCATTTGCGGAACACCACAGCGCCATCGACAGCATCCTCGGCGCGCGGTGCGCCCGCAGATGCCAGCATGGCGGCGGCCAGAATCATCGACGCTAAGGTGATGGATGCCCTGTTCGTCATTCGACGCCTCCCGTTTCGAAAGTGCGTCTTGGCGACGCTCTTGGTGGGGCCGCAAGATTACGGTGGGGCATCGAGCGCCGCGTTGATCTCAGTCAATCGGGAGACGTCCGCAATACTTTGCTAACCCTGCGTCGAAAGCGTTCCTTCACCTAACCCGCATAGAGTGAAGTTCAAATTGCCCACAATTTGAGTGGCGTTCAGGAGTTGTTCCATGGTTCTGGCCGAGCCCGAAACGGTGCTGGCAGTCGATGACGCGCCCGTTGCAGCCCGCGCTGCGCCGGCGCCCGAACCAGCGTCAACACCCTCCGCTGGTCTCGACCTTGCCTTCATCCAGGCCAAGCGCGGCTATGCTCTGGTGCCCATGATCGCCGGGCTGCTGGTCGCCATTCCGGCGCTCGCCATGGCCTGGACGCTTCTCATCCGCCATCAGCCGATCGGCCTCGGCCAGGCCTGGTTCGTGCTGTTCCTGATCCCGGCCGCGCTACTCATCCTGGCCAGCTGGGTGCGCTTCGAGCAGCCTGACGGCCAGCCGGTCGCGGCCGCCGATGCGCCCGAACTGTTCGCGCTGATCGAGAAGGTGCGCAGCTACCTCAAGGCGCCCGCCATCGACGCCGTCTATCTCACCAACACCTTCGCGGCCAAGGCCGTGCAGCGCCCCAGCCGCGGTCTGTTCGGCGGCTATCGGAACGAAATCGTCATCGGCTTGCCCCTGCTGCAATCGGTGAGCAAGGCCGAGGCCGCCGTGCTGATCGCGCACGAACTTGGCCACCTCTCGGGCCGCGCGGGCGAGAAGGCCGCCGTGGTGCACCGCGCCCGTCTGACCTGGCAGCACATCCTCGAACGCCAGCCCCGCCAGCCGCTGGTGCTGCGTCTCGCTTTTGCGCCCATCGTGAGCTGGTTCGCCCCCGGCTTCCTGGCCCAATCGGCCGCCACCGAGCGCGACGCCGAATTCGTGGCCGACCGCTATGCCGCCGAGATCGCCGGCGCCGAAACCTTGGCCTCAGCCCTGCAGCGCCTCAGCATCGCCGAGGCCTTCCTGGGCGAATACTGGGCCCGCGTCGCCGAAGAGCCGGTGACCTCGCCCGAGCCGGCCCTGCAGCCGCATCGGGAAATGGCGAACTTCCTGCCGCGCATGACCGAGTGGGAGCTGGCCGAGGACGTGCTTGAGGCCGACCTGGTGAAACCCGGCGAAGATGCGCGCCCCTCGCTCGGCGAGCGACTGGCGGCCCTTGGCGTGGCGCCAAGTCTTCCCGCGCCCGTCGCCGTTTCGGCCGAAGGCCTGCTCGGACCGTCCTTGAACCGCATGTTGAAGACATTCGACGAGGCCTGGCGTGGCGAGGTCGGTCCGAACTGGCGTGCGGCCTATGACAAGCTGAGCCCCGAATCCCGCCGCCTGATGGACCTGGACGCGCTCGCCGCCGCCCGCCCGCTCGATCTCGCTCCCGCCATCGAGCGCGCCAAGCTGGCCTATTTCGCCGACGGCATGGACGAGGCCGCCAAGCGCTACCAGGACCTCGTCGCCTGGCACGCCGCCGACGGCCGCGCGCATCTGGCCGCTGGCATGGCCATGCTGGACGCCGGCGCCGACGAAGCGCTTGACCAGCTGCGCCAGGCCCTCGCCCTCGCCCCGGCCACCGACTGGACCAAGGGCCACGCCGAAGACTGGTTCGGCGCCGGCGAAGCGCTGCTGCAGGCGCGCGACGACTTCGGCATCGACTGCCTGGAGCAGAGCCTGAAGATCGATCCTGCGCGCACCGATCTGGCCAGCTTCATGGTGGATCGCTATCTCGATCCGGTGGCGGCGGTGGCTTGAGCCTTCTTGGGTCACGTTCGAAGTCAGGCACGAAAAGCGCCCACTCGATCACCGCGTCGGCACGGGTTTACGGCGCCTTGAGATAGGCCTCCAAGGCGTCGCGGGAGCCTTGGCCCCAGACGCCATCGAGGTCGCCGTCATAGTAGCTCAACTTTGCCAACGCGCGTTGAAGGTCCCGGCGGGTCTCGCGATCCCAATCACTCAAATCGCCTTTGAGCTGAAGAAGCGTGAAATCCAGACCCGACTTTGCGGCTTGCAGCAGCAGCTTGGCCGCACGGGGATAGTCGTGCGTCCAGTCGTTGCCGGCGCCGAGCATGCCGGCCAAATTGTGCATGCTGGCGCTGTCGCCTGCCTCAACGCCTTGCTCGTAGGTGTCCTTTGCTTTGGCGGCGTCAGCTGGGCCACCCTGCCCGTGGAGGTAGAGCAGGCCCAGATTGCTGTAGGCGTCCTTATAGCCAGCAGAAATCGCCTTCTGGTACCAGTGCCGGGCGACGGCGTAGTCCTGCCGAACGCCGTTGGCCTTTTCGTACTGGAGGGCCAAGCTGAACATACTCTCGCCGTTGCCGGCGTCGGCGGCCTTGGTGTACCACTCGACGGCTTTGGCGGGGTCGGCGGCGACGCCGTTGCCATTCAGGTAGAGATTGCCGAGATCGTTCATCGCCCCGTCGTTGCCGGCGGCGGCCGCCTTTTCAAAGAAGTCGCGCGCCTTGCGATAGTTCTGACGCAGGCCCAGGCCGTCCGCATAAAAGCGCCCGAGCGATCTGTAGGAGTCGAGGTATCCGGCGGCGGCAGCCTGTTCATAGAGGTCCCTGGCCCGCTCGTAATCCCGCGCCACACCAGTCCCATCCTCATAGAGAGCGGCAAGATTGTTCATCGCCAGGCTGTCGCCCGTCGCTACCGCCTTCTCGTACCATTGCTTAGCTAAGCCATAATTCCTGGTCGCGTCGTAGACCCGCCCGAGGGTGTACATGAGCCTCGAGTCCTGGGGGTGCTCGCGAACCGCCGCCTCGCAGATGGGGATCGCGTCGGTCTGCACCGCGTCGAAGTTCACGCCCGAGAACGGTGCGATGCGAGGGTCGCTGGGCGCCCCGGCGAGCTTGTCGCAGGCTCCGAGGGGCGCCGCTTCGCTGCCTAGGCTGGGCGCCTGGGTAGCCAGCAGCGCCAGTTGCTCTTGCGCCAGCGCGCTGTAGGTTGCGTTATCCTTGTGTGCGTCACGGAAGGCTTCCAGGACCTTTTTGGAGCCCGACGCTTTGGCTGCCGCCCACTCGGCGTCGAGCCCACCGGCCAGGGGGGCCGCAGCACCCTTGCCGGCCTCCGTCTCGAGTTTGGCGATATAGGCTTGCGCATCGTCGCGTGCGGATTTCTCGTCCCGGGAATTGGCTGGCAGGGTGAGCGCCTTGCGGTAATCGGCTTCGGCGCCTTGCTGGTCGCCGGCCGTATCACGAATCCTGCCGCGGGCCGTAAAGAGAAGGATGTTCTCGCCGATGTTGGCGAGCGCTTCGTCGAGCAGCTTCTGGCCCCCCTCGGTGTCGCATACGGCCATCGATCCGAAGCTGGCGAAACTGGCGGCGATCGGGGATTTCGGGTTCTCGACCCGAAACTTTTCGATCATGCCGAGAGCTTTCTCGGTTTCGCCGCGACGCAGCCAGCCGAACGCCTCCAGCTCTTGGAACATGAGCAGGTCGTTGCCCTTGTCCTGTCCGCTTTCGATCTGGCGCTGGCAGGCCGAAATGACCTCGTCGACCGGCATGCTGGACAGCGCCTGGCAAGTTCGGGCGTCATAGGCGGCGTCGGCGTTTTTGGGGACAGGAACGCGCGAGAACCTCAGGTTGTGCAACCCCTGCAGCTCGATTCGCGCCAGGCACAGCCGGTGATGGTCCTCGCCGGAGGTCGCCGAGGCGAGGTCGGACGTGACGCGCGTCAGGTCCGCCTCCGCGCCGGCCGCGTCGCCGGTCGCCTTCCTGGCTAGCGCCCGATCAATCAGCGCGGCGTGGATGTTGATGCCGCGTGCAATCACCTGATCCAGGACCGTGATGGCCTTGGCAGTGTCGCCCTTGCGCCGTAGCGCGGCTGCGAGCCGGCTCTGCAGACCGGACAGGTCGGCGCCGGCGAACTCGTTGCTGTCGATTCGCCTGGCGCAGGCGGCGACGATGTCGTCGTCCGCACCGGGATTGAAACACGTGGTGAGGTCATCCTCGCGCGACGGCGGCGCCACCACAGGTGCGTTTGGCGGCGGCGCAGACGCCGCAGTCTTTGCAACGTCACCCTGCGCCTTGGCCGCCAATACGGCCAACTGCTCCTCGGCCAATGCCTTGTATTTGGGATTGTCCTTGTGGACGTCGCGGAAGAACTCCAGCACCGCCTTCGAGCCCGAGGCCTTGGCGACGACCCATTCGGTCTCAAGCGGATCGGGGGACGCAATACTTGCGGCATTTGGTGCGGCAGTTTTGGCTGTGCCCGCAGCCGGTTGGGGCGCCACAGGCGCGGTCGTCGTTTCGGCCTTCGCGGTGACCGTCATCGGTTGAACGGACGCAGCTTCGGTCGTGGTCTCGGTCTTCGTGGGGCTAGATGCGGGATGGAGTTCTATGGCGACCTTCGGTAAGGCCGGAGGAGCCGCAGATGGGGGCGCGGCGGCCGGTGTCGCCGAGCTGACGGGGACGAGAAACAGGTCTTCGCTCCCCAGGCCTTGGTAGATGGCCGGCTCCTGGCGATGGTCTGTCGCTGCGATCACGCTATCGCGTATGGTGCGGAACAGCGTCCGCACCTCGACGCCCGGCTTGGCCCAAGTCGCGAGCAACGCCGCAGTGAACGGGCTGTGGTCCTGGCTTCGGTCTTCGGCAACGGTTCCTTCACGCGCGGCGAAGGAGATCAGCTCGTTGTCTCCCGGCTCGATGCCAGCGAGTCCGGTGAATGCGGTTTTGCGGCCATCCTTGCGGGCAAGCGGAAAGGGCGCGCTGCGGTTTGCATCCAGGATGACGATGGAGAGCCTGGCGGCGGCGCCGGCGGCTGATCGAACATCGTCCAGACGCACTGCTTCCAGAGCGACATCGGCAGCCAGCTCCAGCTTAGCGTCAACCGGCGCCAGATAGTTTTGCCGGTCGACTGCGACGCCATACCCTGCGAAATAGACGAGCGCGACATCGGCGCCGCGCGCAGCCATTGCAAACTTGCGCAGAGCCGCCCGGAGCGTGTCACCGGTCAGGTCCGGCGCGATGTCCACGTCGTAGCCGGCCGACTTCAGGACGGCCCCGACAGCGTCGGCGTCCTTCCTTGGCTGGGGCAGCGGGGCGGCCGCTTGGTAGGCTGAATTTCCGATGACCAGCGCAACGCGTTTCGCCGCAGCTTGCGCACCGGCGGCGACCCCCAAATAGACCGCAATCACAGTGCAGAGAGCCATCCAGTTGCGATTGCGCGGCGTCATGCTGTCTCTCCGGACATGTACGTGGTGGCGCCAGTAAACCATCGGCCGCGAGCGACGGCAACTGCTGCGATGGTCCAAGGTAAAGCCCGCCGGACGTGCGCGTTTGCGGGGCCCAATCGCTTTGCCTAGACTGCGTTGCAGTCGCGCCATTGCAGCGATGATGCGGGGGGAGACGATGAGACACCGGCTCTGGCGAACACTCGCAGCTTTGCTTTGCGCTGCTGCTTTTGGCAGCTTCACCGGCCTCCCCGCCCACGCCGACGGCGACTACATTGCTGAAATGGAAACCGGCCGCACCGCCTTTCGCGCGGGCGATTTTCCGACGGCGGAACAGGCGTTCCAGGGCGCGCTCACAGCGGCCGAAACCGACAAGCGGCGCGCCATGGCCTGGTTCGCACTCGGGCTCACGGCGCTGCGGCTCGGCCACAACGCAGACGCCCACGCGCGGGCGGAACACTCTTTGGCGCTGGTCCCCGATGATGCGCGCGCCAAAGAACTGCTGGCGCTGAGCGCTGGGGGGACGGCGCCGGCGCAGTGATCGCCGTCGCCGGGTTTGCGACCTTTACCGTCAGCGCTGGGGACGATTGTCTGGGGGCCAAAGGACACAAAAGCGCGATCGCGCCGGGGTTTTAACCACGGTGTCAGAACTCCTTTGTGTCTTGCGTTTCTCCGTCTCACGTTCGGGAAAATTAACCCAAACAGGGGCGCCATGGCTTACGATGCACACAATGCAATTGCCCGGACGCGGCGCGGCATCGTCGAGGCGCTGTCGCAAGGCCGCGTGTCGCGCCGCGAGCTGATCCGCTGGGGGCTGATGACCGCCGGCGGCGCGCTGACGGGGCTGGGCGGCCTTACCGCAATGACCGGACGCGCCCGCGCCGCCGCGCCGCCGCCGAGCCCGCTGTTCGGCGTCAGGAAATTCACGCAAGCCTTCCGCAGGCTGAACCTGCAGCAGCCGGTTCGGCTGACCCGCACAGCCGAGGGCGACGCGGCCTTTCCCGCGACCTCGCTGGAGCTGCCCGCCCGACGGCTCTCCTATCACACTGATTTCACGGCCTCGGGCGGCAAGACCTTTGTGAACCCGATCACCGGCCGCGGTCCGCTGGAAGGCCGACCGCCCGGCGAAGCCTTTGCACAGCAGCGGTGGGAGGATTTCTTTCCCAAGGTCGCCTACGTCATGTCGATGGGCCAGATCGCGCCCGGCCTCGGCTTCCATCCGGGGCTGCCGGCGCAAGAGCCCAACAGCGTCTGGAGTTTCGGCGCTGGCCGCTTTGCCGGCGGCACGTTGCCTCCTCCGCTGCTGAAGGCCCGCTACGGCGAACCGATCATCACCCGCATCTATAACAATCTGCCCGTGCACCGGCAGGACAACAACGGCTTTGGCCGCAACGAACTGTCGCTGCATTTGCACAACGCCCATAACGGCGCCGAGGGCGACGGCGCGTCCAACGCCTTCCACTTCCCCGGCACCTTTTTCGACTATCGCTGGAGCACCGCGCTGGCCCGCCACGATCTCATCAACACCGGCGCTACGGAACGGCGCGCGTCCGGTCCCGATGACGGCGCGGGCCTCAATCTAGTGGCTGGCGACTTCCGCGAACTGCAGAGCAGCCTGTGGTTCCACGACCACCGCTTCTTCTTTACGGCCGAGAATGTCTACAAAGGCAGCGTCGGCGTGATCAACTATTACAGCGGCCCTGATCGCGGCAACGAGGAGCTTGCCGATGGCGTGAATCTGCGGCTGCCCAGCGGCCGGCTGCTCGGCTGGGGCAACATCGACTTCGATATCAATCTGGCGATCGGCGACGCCGCCACGGATCCTGATGGCCAGCTGCGCTACGACATCTTCAATACCGACGGCTTCATCGGCGACATGCTGCTGGTTAACTTTACTTATGCCCCATTCCTGGAGGTCTTGCCGCGCAAATACCGGCTGCGTCTGCTCGATTCCTGCCAGGCCCGCTTCCTGAAGTTCACCTTGGCCGACGCCAGTGGCCGCCAGGTACCGTTCCAGTTCGTCGCCAATGACGGCAACCTGGTCGTCCATCCGATCACGCTGTTGGAGTTGGACGAACAGGGGCCCGGCGAACGCTACGACATTGTCGTCGACTTCTCGCAGTTCCGCATCGGCGATCGCATTCAGCTGGTCAATCTCTTGCCGCAGGTGAACGGCCGCAAGCCCGAAGCGCCCGTGAGCCTGGCCCAAGCCCTCAAGGGCGTGGCCGCCGATCCCACCGTGGGCGCGTTGGTCGAGTTCCGCATCGTCGGTTCGCTGGCCAGCGTCGATGTCCCGGGCGTCATGCTGCGCGCGACCGACCTTGATCGCTCTCACGTGCCCGCCACGCTCACCGAGCAGATCCCGGTGGTGACGCCGGTGCGCGAGCGGCACATCCTGGTCGGGCGCGGCGCCGGCGACTCGCGCAACGCCGTAACGGGCGAATGCACGCCCAGCTGTTCCGACGACGTCAAAGCCTTGCCGTGGATCGTCAAGGTCGGCGGCGGCGCCGCACACTCCATGGACGCCAACCGCATTTCCGAACTGATTCCGAAGCCCGGCGACATTGAGCATTGGACGATCCAGAACGGCGGCGGCGGCTGGGACCATCCCTTGCACCTGCATTTCGAGGAAGCCATTTTCATCAACCGCGGCGGCGCGCCCATGCATGTCACCGAGCATCTCGCCCGCAAGGACATTTTCCGCCTGCATCCCGGCGGCCAGGTCAAGTTCCAGGTGCGCTTCAGCGACTTCGGCGGCGCCTATGTGGATCACTGCCACAACACCGCGCACGAAGATTTCGCCATGCTGGAGCGCGTCCAGATCCTGACCGACAAGGCCGGCACGCCGCAAGTGATGGTGACGCCAACGCCCAATCCGACCCCGGACGGCGTGTTCTTCACGACGCCCGAGATTCTGCCCGAGGGCGATCCGAGGAACGCGGCGTTATTCAAGAAGGTGTAAATTTCCTTCTCCCCGTGAAGAACGGGGCGAAGGAAATATCAGTCCGCCTCCACCTGCCGCGCCGCCTTCGGCCACACCAGCCGCTCCGGCCGCCGCTTTTTCGCGCGCTCGAACAGCGAGAACGTCCGGTTGACATAGTTCGTCACGCCCGAAATGCTGTCGATGAACGCTTGCGTTTCCGGCCTGATCTCCGTTTCGACTAGCCGGATCGGGCGGGACGGGTCGGGACCTTCGAAGCGAACGTAGAACCAGGGCTGGCCGCGTTTCAGCACCAGGTCCTGCTTGGTGTCGTACCATTCGAAGGCCCACATCAGATGGCGCGGCCAGATGTTGATGGGGAAGCGGCCGCCGATCAGCACGCCGGGCCAGGCCGGGGCGATGTAGTCGAGATAGGGCGCGGCCTGGCTCATGTAGACCTGCTCGTCGGCCAGGAAGAGATAGGGCGTCAGGATCTGCAGGATCGGGCGGTCGGGGTGGCGCCACTCATTGCGGTTCACCAGCACCACCATCTGGCCGAGGTGTTTTGGCCGCACATTGCTCGCCTGACCTGCGGCGTTGATGATCTGCGGCCCCTTCTCATCCTCCATCTTCATGCGCAGGTGCATGTCCACTGGGCAGTCGACCACGAAGTTGCGTGCGTCAAAATCGATCGCCGCGGGACAGACCTGTACCGATTTGACCGATTGCGGACGGGGCATCTTGCGCAGATAGGGGCGCGGATCGTCCCAGATCATGCCGTTCTTGTCGGCCTGGATGGTCCAGCCGACATCGACGGCGCGCCGGCCGATGGCGGCGTGGGCAATATCGCCGGTCTTGCGCCAGAGGGATTGCAGCATGGCGGGGTTCCGTGGTGGGGCCGGGCCGGAGCGCACGCGGAACAATCGCTGGCACAAGCGAATCGAGTGATCCGCAAACTATAGCATGCCGTAGATTCGGGACGGGCGGGCACTCCCGGCGACGGACGCCAGCGTCGATTTGCTGCACTGCACGATTGACAGATGCCGATTTGCAACATTCAATCTGAAATTAAGCCTGTTGATTTACCCTGTGGGACACGTCGTGGCCTATGGTACGGCGTGGCGTCGGCGGTTCGGGAGTTGTGTCATGAGTATCGAATCCTTGCAGCGCATCGCTGAGGCGGCCGGTTACGCAACGGCGTCCGATGACAATCAGGATGCCCCGGTTCGGCCCGCGCGCCAGCCCGACATTATGCCGATGTCCTATCCCGCCAGCCTGCTCGCCAAACCGCGCGACGTCATCGGCGCGCAGCTGGCCGCGGCCGGGGCGCCGGCGGCCTTGTGGAGCCGCGCCGGCCTTGGCCACTTCATGCCGGCCTGGGCCGCCAAGGGTTGAGCGGCGCTTGCGGCGAGCCGATTGCCTCGCAGTATCAAGTCATTAACCCTAGCAGCGACGTGGCCTGCTGGCGGCGCGGACGGCGGCGGTCGTGGCACGCGGCTTGCGATAACATACGCATCCACGTGTTGCTCCGATGCTCCACAACTTGACGGGCGGTTGAGAACTTCTCAACCGCCTGTTTTTTTGATCAGGCCGCTGGCCACCCTCCCAGCCATCGCCAAACCGGGCGCGCGCCCCAGAGCGCCAGCACCACGACGAGCATGGCCAGGGCGACGGTGCGGAACCAGCGGCAGTGCGTACAATCGGTCATCGCCACAATCCTGAAAAGCCGCTGGGTGCGACATTCGACCCCTGCCAGCAGTGGCAACCATTCGTATTCGTGCTAAGGATTCAATTGTAGAAGCCTCTACGGAGCCGGGTTAGTATCCGGGCGTGGACTTTACCAGTGGGCACGTCGACCTCGGTGGGAGACAGCCGGATGGAAAATGGGAGGGGAGCTTATGTCTGCACGTGTCATTAGCATCATTTTGGGCGTCGTCTTTATCGCCGTCGGCGTACTCGGCTTTGTTCCTGGACAGGACATCGTCAGCTCGCAGGGCATCTTCAAGGTCGATTTCGAGCATAACCTGGTGCATCTCATCAGCGGCCTGCTGCTGATTCTGTTGCCCTTCATCATGGGCGGCAAGCAGACCCTGTTGCTGGTCGGCGTGATCTATGCCGCCGTCGCCGTGCTCGGCTTCCTGCATCCGCTGGATCCGACCCTGATCGCCGGCCACATTTCGGTCAACGAGGCCGATCGCTTCCTGCACGTCGCGCTGGCCGCCGTTCTGCTGCTCGCCGGCCTGGTGTTCAGCAATGGCCATAGCCACGACGCGTAAAGCGCTCGGGCGACAGAGATTGACGACGAAAGGCCCCGATGTTCGGGGCCTTTTTTGTCAGGGCGTGTCGTCGCCGCCCAGCGCCGGACGATAGTCCGCCTGCCCCCAATGCAGGATGTGGCCGGCCTCGCGCGGCAGCGGTGGCGAAGCGAGCAGGCCGTAGTGCCGCGCCAGCGCCGTGAGCGCCAGTTGCAGCACCACTTTGCCCGAGCGCTGCGGCAGCCCCAGTTCGGCCTCCGCCGCCTCGATGCCCTTCAGCAGGCAGCAGACATCCATCAGCATGCGCCCCAGCTCCGGCCCGGCCGCGGCGATGGCGCGCGCGACGCGTGACTTGGCGGCGATCACATCGTCGCGCATGGCCCCGGCCGTGCCGCCCGCCCGGCGCTGCCGGTCCGTGGGCGCCATGTTGGACCAGTTGGCCGTCACGCGCGGGCCAAGCGCGGCGAAGGTGTAATCCTGGCGCAGACGCTCGCCGGCGGCGTATTGCGGATCGCTCAGCATCGGCGCGCCAGTGCGGTCCTTGCGCTGGCGCAGCCAGGCCAGCGGGCTTTCGGCGTCATTGACCACCATCGGGCCGGCTGGCTTTTCGCCCAGTTTCACCGGCTGGGCTACTTTGCGCAGTTCGCGGTGCTGGGTCAGGAACGGATCGTCGCTCGCCAGCTGCCGCCGCAGCCAGGCCCGCCCCGCCGGGGTGATCGCAACCCGCTCCGGCGCACCGGCGTCCGAAGCGAGCAGCCCCACGCTGAGGGCTTCCATCACGGCGCCGACCGGCACCGTTGCGCCGCCCCCGCCCGGGGTCAGCGGTAGCAACGTCAGCACGCGGCTCGGGCCGATCCCGCTCCAGGCCGCCGACGCCCCCGGCCGCACCAGCGCGCGCAGAAGAGCCAATCGCTGACGCTGCCGGCTCATCTCTCTCTTCATGAACGCCTCCCGTTTGAACTTGGTCACCTCAAGCATCGACTGGGAATACTGTAGATTTTGCTGCGAATATTTCAAATATAAACCAGTTATAATGTGAATTTGTTGCGATTTTGCGCAAAGAATCGTAGTATTAGTGAGTATTGAATTGAGATGCCGAAGGTGATGCGTCATGCCAGCTCTGCCCTTACGATCCGCTCCCATCCCGAACCTGGCAGGCGGCTACGACCGCGTTCGTGACCTGCCGCGGCTGCTGCGGATGTGGCCGCACGAGGTGCTGGCGCTGGGCGAAGGGGATCGGGCGGGATTGGTGGAGCGCCTGCGCCAGATGTTGCGGGCGGAACGCCGGCGCGGGCTGACGCGGCACTGGAGCTACGATCTCAGCCGCCACGCGGCGCTGCTCCGGGCCTTCCGGGCGGAAGCGGCGGCGCTCACGGCCGCGCAACAACAAAAGGCGCTCCGCGAGGGAGCGCCTTGATCAAAAAATTGGTTTTGTAGGGGCGACCCGTGGGTCGCCTTCGTGCGGCATGCCGTGCCGGGAGAGGGCGACCCACGGGTCG
>JANMVX010000198.1:0-12604 GCA_031393505.1 Hyphomicrobiaceae bacterium
GAACGGATCGTAAGCCTCCACCCGCATGCCCAAAGCCTGCGCCCGCACCCCGACCAGCCGCCCGATGCGTCCGAAGCCCAGCAGCAGCAGCGTCTTGCCGGCCAACTCGAACGCCGTGAAACCATTGCGCGTGCCCCAACCCGTCCCGCGCACGGCGGCGTCGTAAGTGGTGGCCTGCTTCGACAGCGCCAGCATCAGCATCAGGGTGTGCTCGGCGACCGAGACGGAGTTCACGTCGCCGACGATACAGAGCGGAATGCCGCGCGCGGACAGCGCCGCCACATCCACCGCGTCATAGCCCACGCCGTGGCGCGAGACGATTTTCAATTGCGGTGCGGCGGCGATCACCGACGCCGGCATCGGCTGGGTGCGGATCAGGATCGCGTCGGCCTCGGGTGTGAATGGAGCGTAGGCCTCCAATGCCGGTTGGTTGACTTCATCCAGCGTCACGCCCTGCGCGCCGCGAAGTACGGCCATGCCCGAGGCGTGGATAGGGCCGACGACCAGAATGTGTGGCATGGCCTAACCCTTCAAGGCAGCCTCAATGGCGGCCAGTTCTGCGGGCGTGAACGCAGGCGCTGCCAACGCCCCCACGCATTGCTCGACGTGCTCCGGCTTGCTCGCCCCGATCAGCGCGGAGGTGACGCCGCCCTGCCGCAGCACCCAGGCGATGGCGAGTTGCGCCAGTGATTGATCGCGTTTCTTTGCGATGTCGGCGAGCGCTTTCAGTTTCTTGCGCAGCTTGGCGTCGATCACTTTGGGATCGAGGAACTTGCCTTGTGTCGCCCGGCTGCCGGCCGGAATGTCGGTAAGATATTTCTCCGTGAGCAGACCTTGCGCCAGCGGTGAGAAGGCGATCGATCCCATGCCGGTCTCCCCCACAGCCTTCAGTACGCCCCCGGTTTCCGGCTCGCGTTGCAGCATGTTGTAGCGCGGCTGATGGATCAGACAGGGCGTGCCCAGAGCTTTCAGGATGCGCGCGGCCTCACGCGTTGGCTCCGCGCCGTAGTTGGAGATGCCGGCGTAAAGCGCGCGGCCCGAGCGCACAGCATGATCCAGCGCACCCATGGTCTCCTCAAGCGGCGTATCGGGATCAAAGCGGTGCGAATAGAAGATGTCGACGTAAGGAATGCCCATGCGCTTGAGGCTCTGATCGAGGCTGGCGAGCATGTACTTGCGGCTGCCCCATTCGCCATAGGGCCCGTCCCACATGTGGTAGCCAGCCTTGGTGGAGATGATGAGCTTGTCGCGCTCCTTGACGAAGTCGTGTTTGAGGATGAAGCCGAATGATTCCTCTGCACTGCCAGGGGGCGGCCCGTAGTTGTTGGCGAGATCAAAATGCGTGATGCCGAGGTCGTAGGCTTTGCGGCAGAGCGAGCGCTTGAGTTCGAACGGCGTATCGCCGCCGAAGTTGTGCCACAGGCCAAGCGAGATGGCGGGGAGTTTCAGGCCGGATTTGCCGAGGCGGTTGTAGAGCATTTGGGGGCGGCCTCTGAAAGTGGGACTAGGGACTAGGGACTAGGGACTAGGGATTGGGGATTGGGGATTAGGGATTAGGGATTAGGGATTAGGGCGCCTCACAAATGACCCCGTTCGAGCCAGCTGCTTCGCTGCAACGGCTTTAACGAAACCTAGTCCCTAGTCCCTAGTCCCTTGTCCCTAGTCCCGTCTTTCTCTTACACCATCATCGCCCTTGCCGCATCCGGCCCCAGCGGCACCGGCTGCGTGCAGGTCGTTTTCATCTCGATGAATTTTCCGTCCTCGGCCGATTTCAGCACACTGGTCATCACTTCGACGGCATGCAGCGTACGGTCGATCGAGCAGCGCGCGTCGCGGTTTTCGTGCACGGCCGCCGCCAGATCCGCCAAACCCGCCGAGCGGTAATTGGCGAAGTGGTTCTCGCCATGCTGCTGGTTGATCTTGGAGAACGGGTGGTCCCAATCCGAGAGCGCATGCGGCTTGTCGCTCTTGTTGGTCGCGAGCACCTCGCCGCCGAAGAAGTTCGGATCCGGCACGAACAGCGCGCCTTCCGTCCCATACAGCTCCATGTTGGCGTGCTTGTGCGACCACACATCCCAGCTGGTCGAGAGCGTGACGGTGGCGCCGTTGGCAAACTCGAGCAGGGCATGAATGTTAGTGGGCGTCTCAACGGTCAGCGTCTCACCGGCGCGCGGCTGGCTGGAGATGGTGCGGGTCGGCTTGGCGATGTTCGCGAGCGCCGCGACGCGCTTCACCGGGCCGATCAGATTGATCAGATTGCCGACATAATACGGCCCCATATCGAGGATCGGTCCGCCGCCGGGCTTGAAGAAGAAGTCGGGGTTGGGATGCCAGTGCTCCATGCCGAAGCCCATGACATGAGCCGTACCCGACGTAATTTTGCCAAGCTCGCCATCCATGATGGCTTTTCGCGCGCGCTGATGCGCGCCGCCCATGAAAGTATCCGGCGCGCAGCAGACTTTTACGCCCTTGGCCGCGGCCGCATCGCGCAACTTGATGCCGTCCTTCAGCGACAGCGTCAGCGGTTTTTCGGAATAGACGTGCTTGCCGGCTTTGACGGCCGCGAGCGAGATGGCGAAATGCTGATCCGGGATGGTCAGATTAAGGACGATGTCGATGTCCTTGTGCTTGATAAGTTTGTTCGGCTCCAGCTGCTTGATCTTGTACGTCTCGGCAGCTGCTTTGGCAGCTTCAGGATTCAGGTCCGCGCAAGCGGTAATCTCAATTCCCTTGAAGAGCTTCGACAGCGTAAAGTAAGTCTTGGAAATGTTTCCGCAGCCGACCACGCCGATGCGCATGTTGTTGGCCATTTTGTTGGTTTCCTCGCTAGTGTAAGGGGACGTAAGGCCATAGAAGCATTGGGACGGTCAAAGTTACTGTCTCCACGCCCACAGGTGTCAAACACGGACTTGTTACGAGGATACATGGAGCACCAACCGTGGGGGGGAAGGAGTTAACAGCGTCTCTGCCGCATTACATAGTCAGTAGCGACTGTTGATGGATGGACCCTCGGAACAAGTCCGAGGATGACACCTGTGGCTGAAGATAACCCACTGCCTACTGCCTATTGCCCATTGCCCATTGCCCGTCTGGCTAAAACTTCTTCACCGTCGCCATGGACCGTTTCGCAAACCGCTCCACGTCGCTCGGCTTGTCGTGCTCGAGAATAAAGTGCACGCAGCGCGTTTCCTGGATCGCGCCCATCACTTTTGGCCAATCAATGGTGCCAAAGCCGATATCGGCCCAGCCGTCTTCGTCGGCGTTCTCGCCCTTCTTGGCGATGTCCTTGATGTGCAGACAGGTGATGGCGCCGGCGTAGCGCTTGATCCACTTGAAGGGATTGCTCTTGCCACGCACGATCCAGGCGACGTCAATTTCCCAGTCCAGCAGCGGGGCGGCGTCGAACATGTGTTCGTGCGGGGTGGTGCCGTCTTTGAACTCGACGAACTCGAAGTCATGGTTGTGCCAGGCCAGCGAATGGCCTTCGGCCCGATAGGTCTCGGCGATGCCGCCGATCCGCTTGCCCAGCTCCTTCCAACCCTTGGCCGTGGACGGACGATCCTCGGGCATCAGGTAGGGCGAGACCAGCTTTGAGATGCCGAGCGTAGCGGCGAGCCCCAACACCTTCTTCTTGTCCTTCTCCAGCATGTCGATGCCGAAGTGGCCGGTGGGCATGGTGATGTCGTTCTTGTCCATCACCTTGCGCAGCTTCTCCGGCTCGTCATAAACGCCGCCGAAACCTTCGACCTCCTTGTAGCCGAGGCTGGCCAGCATCGCGATGGTCTTGTTGAGCGGCGGTTGCAGGCGGGCGGAATAGAGCTGGAACGAAAAGCGTGTGGGCACGGGCAGTCTCCTTGGTGGGTCAGCGGCAGGTTGCCGAATGAAGGTCGCGAACGATCAGTGTGCGCGCAGCCTCAGCGAGCGAGTCGGGATTGTCCGGGCGGAACGATACCGTCCGGGGTTCGCCGGGGAGGAGATCGAACGCAGCATCAGAGAAATGTCCTGGGACGTCGCAGTGGAGCGCAACGAAATAGGCGGGCCGTTCAGTCGTGAGTTTAATGATGAGCGCACCGTCCGTCGAGAGATTTGACAGTTTTATGCCGGGCGCAAGGAAGGCATAGGACTTGTAAGGTTTTGGCGCAAGGTGGCGCGTGGTGGCTTGCCCATCTGGCGACTTGGTCGCGACGTGCAGGAGGGCGTCGTCGGGAATGTCGACGGTTGCCAGGCTGACGATCTCGATGGCGCGGTCGGGTGGCAGGGAAATTTTGTACGTACCGAGATCCTTCCGCACGCCGGTGACCGAGAGCGCGAACAGGTCGATCTCTGTGCTGACGGACTGCGCGGTGTCGTTTATGCCCGAGATCGAAATGGACGTTCCATCCTTGGACGGAATGGCGACGGCGGCGACGGGCGCGTAGAAGTCGCGCGCCATGTAATGCAACAGCTTCCAGCCGCCGCCGTGGTCCAGGCCGGACCAGGAGGCGACCGGCCAGGTGTCGTTCAGCTGCCAGTAGAGCGTGCCCATGCAGTGCGGTTTCAGCGAGCGCCAGTATTCGATTGATGTGCGCATGGCCAGGCCCTGCTGCACTTGGGAGAGGTAGACGAAATCGGCAAACTCCATCGGGAAGCGGAAGTAGCGGAACATGGTGCCGGCGATGCGCTCGTTGCCGCCGGCGTTGCGCTGGTGGTGGTCCATGACCGGCGAGGCGATGTTCATGTCCTCGGGGGCAGCGAATTTTTTTATGACGTTCAAGGACGGATAGGACTGGAAGCCGAACTCCGAGCAGAAGCGGGGTTTGACGTCGCGGTAGTGATCAAAGCTTTTGTTCTCGTGCCAGACCGACCAGAAATGCATGTCGCCCGAGCGGTCGTCGTGCCAGGCGTCGCCGAAGTTTTTCGGGCCGGAGGAGGGGGACGAGGGCCACCAGTTGATGCTGTGGTCGGCTGATTTGGCGGCCTCTTCGATGGTGCGGTTGAGGCGGTCGTAGTCAACGAGGTAGCGGTCGCGGTTTTTGCGCGATTCCTCGAACCAGGTGAGCGCGCCGATCAGTTCGTTGTCGCCGCACCAGAGCGCGATGCAGGCGTGGTGGCTGAGACGGCGGACCTGGTGGTCGACTTCCTGTTTCACTTCACTCAGGAAGTTGTCGTCGGCCGGATAGAGCGAGCAGGAAAACATGAAATCCTGCCAGACCATCAGGCCGAGTTTGTCGCAGAGATCGTAGAACCAGTCCTGCTCGTAAAAGCCGCCGCCCCAGACGCGGATCATGTTCATGTTGGCGTTTTTCGCCGCGAGGAGGAGCTTCTCCGTCAGCTCCGGCGTGGCGCGCGACGGCAGCGCATCGGCGGGGATCCAGTTCGCGCCCTTGGCGAAGATCTCGCGGCCATTGACGCGGAACGCGAAACGGGAGCCGGGGCCTTCTTTATCCTTGTCGGTCAGTAGCTTGATCGTCCGTAGGCCGATTTTTTGATGTTCGACCTGACCATCAACTTCGACTTCCACGTCATAGAGTTTCTGCTGTCCCTGGCCTGCAGGCCACCATAGCTCCGGATGTTCGAGCTTGAATGAGAACTGCCAAAACTGGGAATCGTAGTTGGTTGTTACGTCGCTACGAGTTTCTTGCCCGTCAAACCGAACAATGATCGGTACCTTGCGATCATCATCACACTCCAGCTTGAAGCTCACATAGACAGTCGCTGAGCCGTCACTTTCGAGATCGTGCCGGATACCCACATGCTCGATCCGCGCAAGACCCGCTTTGTTGAGCGTGATCCGCCCATAGAGCCCAAACGGCGCAATCGCTAAGTTCCAGTCCCATCCGGAATGGCATTGCGGCTTGCGCAGCATATTACCATCCGGGATCGGACAGTTTTGGACGATGTAAGGGATTTTGTAGGGCTGTTCCTTGGCGCGTTCGGTTGCGGTGCGCGTATTGGACGTGAATAGAATGTCGACGCGGTTCTCACCTCGTCGCAAGAGCCGCCCAACGTTAACTTGGTTGCGTCGGAACGTATTCTGGTAGTGCCCAAGCGACTTACCATTTAGGCGAAGTTCCGCGACGGTATCGAGGTAGTCAAAGTCGAGATACCACTCCCCCTCGCCCTCCCACTGAAACGTCCTCGACACCATCCAATCCCGATCCGCCAGCCCGCGCACCACCAGCTCGTTCCGCCCCACGTACGGGTCCGGGATCAGCCCGGCGGCCAGCAGCGCGGAATGCGCGTCGCCGGGAATGGGCATATCGCAGGCGTACTCGCCGCTGGCATCGCGCAGGGACCAGGTGCCGGCGAGATTGATCATGTTGAGTGTTGTCATGGCAGAGCTCGTGGAGGGATCGGTGTCAGTAACTTACGGCTCGTAAGTGCCTGACACCGGCCGCACCGTTTGTCGGCCGCAGGATCGCTACAGCCGGTCGCCGCTCGCGGCATCGAACAGGCTCGACAGGCCAACGCGGAAGCGCACCGACACCGGCTGACCCGGCGTGTACGTCTGGCTGGATTCGATGCGCGCCGACATGACCTGGCCGTTGAGGTTGAGCCAGACCAGGCTGTCCGAGCCCATGGGTTCGACCAGGTCGACCGTTGCGGCAAAAGCGTCCGACGAGCCGGCTTCGGGGCCGGTGCCGATGCGGATGTGCTCGGGGCGGACGCCGAACTCGACCTCGGTTCCGGCCACCAACGGGCGCATCGCGGCATAGTCGGCCAGCGACACTTTGGCGTTGCCGAGTTGCAAGGTGGGGCGAACACCGCCGTCAGCAATCGCGCCTTTGAGGAAGTTCATCGACGGCGAGCCGATGAAGCCGGCGACATAGCGGTTCTTGGGCTTGTTGTAGATGGTGAGCGGGGCGTCGAGCTGCTGGATGACGCCCGCCTTCATGACGGCGATGCGGTCGGCCAGGGTCAGCGCCTCGATCTGGTCGTGCGTGACGTAGATCATGGTGTTGCCGAGGCGCTGGTGCAGGCGCTTGATTTCTACACGGAGTTCCGCGCGCAGCTTGGCGTCAAGGTTCGACAGCGGTTCGTCGAACAGGAACACATCCACGTCGCGCACAAGCGCCCGGCCGATGGCGACGCGCTGGCGCTGGCCGCCCGAAAGGGCCGACGGCTTACGCTGCAACAAGGGTTGCAGCTGCAGGATCCCGGCAGCGCGATCAACGCGCTCCTTAATCTGGGCCTTGGGCATGCCCGAGACGCGCAGGCCGAACGAGAGGTTGCGTTCCACGGTCATCTGCGGATAGAGCGCGTAGGACTGGAACACCATGCCGATGCCGCGGTCCTTGGGCTCTTCCCAGGTGACGTTCTTGCCCTTGATGAAGACCTTGCCCTGGCTGGGTTCCAGCAGGCCGGCGATGCAGTTGAGCAGCGTGGATTTTCCGCAGCCGGACGGGCCCAGCAGCACCAGGAACTCGCCCTCGGCGATGTGCAGGTCCAATTCGTGCAGCACTTTCACCGAGCCGTAGCTGAGCGCCAACCCCTGCACCGAAACGCTGGGGCGGCCGCCGTCGGCCATGGTGTGGCCAGTATCGTTCACATGGGTGTTGTCGTTCATGGCTCAGCCCTTCACCGCACCGGCGGCGATGCCGCGGACGAAATACTTTCCCGAGAAGAAATAGATGGCGAGCGGCACGAGGCCCGTCAGCAGCGTGGCGGCCATTTCAACATTGTATTCCTTCACGCCCATGGTGGAGGTGAAGATGTTGTTGAGCTGCACCGTCATGGGATAGTTCTGCAGACCCGCGAACACGACGCCGAACAGATAGTCATTCCAGATGCCGGTGACCTGCAAGATCACCGCGACCGTGAAGATCGGGATCGACATCGGCGCCATCACCTGCAGGAAGATGCGCCAGAAACCGGCGCCGTCGACGCGCGCGGCTTTGAAAAGTTCTGGCGGCAGCGAGGCGAAATAGTTGCGGAACAGCAGCGTCAGGATCGGCAATCCAAAGATGGTATGGATCAGGATCACAGCATAGAGCGTGGAAAAGATGCCGAGGTTGCGGGTCAACAGCACCAGCGGATAAAGCATCACCTGATAGGGAATGAAGGAGCCGACGATCAATACCGTGAAGAACAGCTCGGCGAAGCGAAACGGCCAGTTGGCCAGCGAATAACCCGACACCGAGGCGACCGCGATAGAGACTATGACGGAGGGAACGGTGATTTTCACCGAGTTCCAAAAGCCAACTTTGATGCCGGTGCAATAAAGTCCGGTGCAGACGGTATTCCAGGCTTTGTCCCACGATGCCAAGCTGAAGTGGGATCCGGGGAAGAAGATGTTGCCGTCGCGGATCTCGTCGAGATTTTTGAACGATGTGATGATCATCACATAGAGCGGCAACAGCCAGTAAAGTGAGGTGACGATCAGGACGGCATAGACCATCATGCGGCCCGGCTCGAACCACTTTTTGGGTTTGGGGCCGCTGGCCTCAACGTTGAAGGCGTCGGATGCGGATGCCAGGCTCATCGCGTTTGCTTCCCTCTGATGAACTCGACATAGACCCAAGGCACCAGAACAATCGACGTCATACCGAGCATGATCGTGGACGCGGCGAGACCACCGGCCAGATTGCCGTTGAAGACCTTTTCAAGCACATACATGGCGGGCACCTGCGACGAGATGCCGGGTCCGCCCTGGGTCAGCGACAGCACCAGATCGAACACGCGCACCGCGCCGGAGGCGACGATCACCAGGGTGGTGATCAGCACCGGGCGCATCATCGGCAGGATGATCTGCAGGTAGGTGCGCCACTTGCCAATGCCATCTATCTTGGCGGCTTTCCACACCTCGTCATCGACACCGCGCAGTCCCGCCAGCATCAGCGCCATCACGAGGCCCGTGCCTTGCCACAGACCCGCGATCACCACCGCGTAGATGGAATACTTGATGTTGGTCAGCCAATCGAAGTTGAACGACGTCCAACCCATCTGTCTTATCGAGTGCTCCAAGCCGTAGGCCGGATTCATGATCCAGGCCCACACATGGCCAGTGACGATGAAGGACAGCGCGAAGGGGTAGAGATAGATGGTGCGGAACACACCTTCAGCGCGGATCTTCTGGTCCATCATGACCGCGATCAGGAAGCCCAACACAAACGAAATGCTGACGAAACAGATGGCGTAGAGCGTCATGTTCTGCAGCGACTTGATCCAGCGCTCGTTGGTCATCAAGAACGTGTACTGATTGTATCCGACGAAATGCCAGACCGGGAAGAACTTGGCGTCGGTGAGCGAGAACGCCATGGTCCAGATGGTGCTGCCGACAAAGCCCACCAGCACGATCAGCATCATCGGCAGGCTGGCGATCTTGGACATCAAGTTGCGGAACGGCCCGTTCCAGGCCAAGCCGGTGGCGGTCGCAAAGACGACGGCGAGCGTGCCGATTTTGAACACGGCATCAATGAAAGCTTGCGGCGCGACGCCGCCAAGAAGCTGCGGCGCGACGATGACCCAAGCCATCAGAGCGACCGACGCCAGGATCAGCAGGGATTTCGCGAGCCAATTCTTGAAAGGGATGTCCAGGATGAGGACAAGGAGCGTGCCGACGACAAGCCCGATAAAGGTTCCGGACACGCCGGACATCACAAACGGAATATCCAAATAGTAGGCCAGACCGGCCAACAGCAAAAACAGACCCGTCAGCAATTCTTTCAACAAATTGCCTTGGCCTGCAACGTGAGGGCCATCAACGCGTGAAGGCTCATTTAGTGCAAGGACACTCATGTATCACGCAACATTTCTGACGCAACCGGAACGCTGGGCGATCTTGAAGTCGACCGGATTGGCAGAACGCCTGCCAATCCGGCCAGATGCCTTCGAAGCGGACTACAGCTTCGGAGCAGCCTTGATCACGGCCACGAACTTGGCCTGGGCGGCTTCGGGCGTGATCGATTGATCGGCCCAGAAGCTGTTCAGGATGTCGGTGATCTGATTGATCGAGTCGCGGTCAATCATCTGTGCGTCGTTCGGGAACACGGCCGTGCTCTTGTCGAGAATGGCCAGGCCCTTCTGCATGCAGTCATTGGCGGCCGAGAGGTCAACGTCGGCGCGCATCGGCAGCGAGCCCTTCTTCAGGTTGAAAGCAACCTGAACCTCTTTGCTGACCATGGACGAGGCCATAGCGAGCTGAGCCTTCTCAACTTCCGGGTCCTTGTTCTTGGGGAAGAAGAACACGTCGCCGCCTGTGTTCAGGACGGGGGTCAGACCGAGGCCCGGCAGGCAATCATAGTCGGTGCCGGCCTTCATCTTGGCCACCTGGAACTCACCACCAGCCCAGTCGCCCATCACGTTGGCGGCGGCCTTGCCGGAAATCACGTCGCCAACAGCTTCGTTCCACTGCGGGCGGATGGTCTTGGGGTCCACCATCTTGCGGGCGGCGTCAACGGCCTGGAACACCTTGGCGAATTCAGCACCGCCAGCGATGCCGAGGTCGCGGTCCTTGTAGACCTTGACGTAGTTGTCGACGCCAGCCTGGGCGACCATCAGGTCGGTGACCAGCAGCGTCACGGCCCAACCGGCTGCAACGGCGAGCGGCTGAATGCCCTTGGCTTTCAGAGCCGGAGCCGCAGCGATCAGCTCGTTCCAGTTCTTCGGCGGCTCGAGACCAGCGTCCTTGAACACCTTGCGGTTGGTCCACATCCACTGGGCCGAATGCAGGTTGACGGGAACGCAGACGACCTTGCCGTCGACGGTGCACGACGCCAGCTGGGACTTCGGACGCAGAATGTTGGCCCAGTCTTCTTTCTTGGCCAGATCGGTCAGGTCGAGGAATAGATTCTGCTTAGCCATTTCATCGGCGTCATGACCCGGATTGAACTGGGTCGCGCCGGGCGGGTTGCCGCCGAGAATACGGCTGGAGATGATCGGACGGGCGACGTCGCCCGAACCGGCAATGGCGCCGTCGACCCACTCGTTGCCAGTGGCGTTGAACGCCTTGGCGAATTCGGCCACCGCAGCAGCTTCGCCGCCCGAGGTCCACCAATGCGTGACTTCAACCTTGGCGGCCAGCGCCGGATTGGTGGCGAGCGCGAGCAGCGCAGCGCCGAACATGCTTGCAAGTTTCAACTTCATTCGAATGCTCCCTAGGGTTTTTGGATTGCTTCCTTGGCCGCGACACACGGCTAGAAGTCTTTGTTATTGCTCTTGACGATGCCACCTTATGGGCCGCTGCAAACGATTGCAAGCAAAACAGCCCGTGCTAATCTGACGCCATGGATACGCCCACAAAGCGACCCGATTTGGCCGCCGACGACGTCGTGGAACGGCGTCCGACGCTGCACGACGTCGCCCGTCTGGCGCAGGTTTCGACGGCCACGGCGTCGCGTGCGCTGAGCAACCCCGAGATGGTCTCGGAGGAGACGCGGCTGATCGTCTACGAGGCCGCGGAGCTGGCCAAATACCGGCCCAATCTCATGGCGCGGTCGCTGCGCAAACAGCAGGCGCGCGCCATCGTGGTGCTGGTGCCGACGCTGGACAATCCGTTCTACCCCGAGATCATCCGCGGCATGGAGGCGGCGGCGCGGCAGCGGGACTACTCGCTCCTGCTCGGCCTGACGCTGCACGATCCCTCAATCGAGACCACCTATATCGAACTGGTCCGCAACCAGCGCGCCGATGGCATTTTGACCCTGGATGGCGGCCTGACGCAGTTGCCCAAAGAGGGATTACGGTTCCTGGCGCCTTCGGTGCAGGTGATCGAACGGCTGCCGGGCTTCGATACGCCGTGGGTCGGCATCGACGATAAGGCCGCGTCAGCCAAGGCGGTGCAGCACCTGTTGGATCTCGGCCACCGCCGGATCGGGCATATCAGCGGCCTGAAGCGCTATTCGGTGACGGCGGATCGGGTTGCCGGCTATCGCGCGGCGCTGAAGGGCGCGGGGATCGTGTACGATCCAGCGCTGGTGGCAGCGGGCGATTTCCTGATCACGGGCGGGGAAGCGGCTGCCCAAAAACTCATGGCGTTGCCGGATTGTCCGACCGCGCTGTTTTGCGGCAACGACGAAAGTGCGCTTGGCGCATTGCGTCAACTGCGCGCCCTTGGCCTGCGCGTGCCCGAAGATGTGTCGGTTGTCGGCTTCGATGACATCCAGAACGTCGCGCTCGCCGAACCGCCGCTGACAACCCTGCGCCAACCGCGCCACGCCATCGGCTTCACGGCGATGACGGTGCTGCTGGATATGCTGGCGGGCGTCCCGGATATCACGATGCAGCAGACGCTGCCGGTCGACCTGATCGTGCGCCAGTCAACGGCCGCGCCGCGGCGGTGAGGGGCGGCTGCTTGCTCCGCACCCCTCTCACCCCCGGTACGGAGCAAGCGGCCGCCCCTCACCTGTCGCTGATTTCCTCGCGCTTCGCGCTCGGAGCGACATCCTCTCCCCCTAAAAAGGGGGAGTGGCGGAGTTCCGTACTCTCCTCTCCCACATCGTGGGGGGAGAGGAGTGCGCGTCTCGCAGCGGGTTTCAGCGCAAGAGCCACGCGGTCGGTGAGGTGTTGCCGCGTGCTCCGCACCCCTGTCTCCAGCGGTCCGGAGCAAGCGGCTGCCCCTCACCTGTCGCTGATTACCTCGCGCTTCGCGCTCGGAGCGACATCCTCTCCCCCTAAAAAGGGGGAG
>JANMVX010000214.1:0-12307 GCA_031393505.1 Hyphomicrobiaceae bacterium
ATGCGGTCCCAATAGCGCGTCACCGGCTTGAAGGCGTCGTTGGCCGTGATGCTGGGGTTGCCGTAGTGCTCGACCTGCTGCAGCACGGGATCGGGGAAGCGGCTGGCGAACACGTCGCCGCACAAAAACAGCACCGGCAGCCGGTTGGCATGGGCCACGCCCGCCGCCGTCACCATGTTGAGCGCGCCCGGCCCGATGGAACTGGTGCAGACCATCACTTGCCGCCGCTTCTGCGCCTTGGCGAAGCCGACCGCCGCCAGCGCCATGCTCTGCTCGTTATGCCCGCGCCAGGTCGGCCATTCCTCCTTCACCGCCTCCAGCGCCTCGGACAGGCAGGTGACATTGCCGTGCCCGAAGATGCCGAAGCAGCCGGCGAACAAAGGCACTTGCTTGCCATCGACCATCGACTTCTGCGCCATCAGATAGCGCACGACAGCCTGTGCCATGGTGAGGCGGACGGTCTTCATGGGGGGTACTCCATCGGGGCGTCGCTTGGGGGGATTTCGGGGAGGACCATAGCGGGGCGGGGGCGGGCGTCAAATGGGATTGGGTGGCGGTCGCTGGAGATCCGGTGTCAGGACCTTATTGCGCTTGGCCCGTCGGCAGAGACTGATTGCCAGCGCCGGTGAGCAATAAGTGCCTGACACCCAGTACCTTTTGGCGCCTGCAAGCAACTGGGCGTCGGGCACTTGCGAGCCGCAAGGTCCTGACACCCTCACAACCGCATATCGGGAACGGTCCCTCACACAGCCTCGATCAGCTCGATGTCCTTCTTCAACAGCTCGTTCACGAGGTCGCTGAGCGATTTTCCACGCGCCGCCGCGCGGGCCGCGAGAAACGCCCGCACCTCCGGATCGAGATGGATCGGCGCGACCAGCACCGCCCCCTCGCGGTAGAATTTTCCGCGCGTCGCCGCCGAAAAATCGTACTCGTCTTTCATATCGGCATCGGCCTTATGCGGGGCTTTGCTCATAGTCTCGTCTTTCGCGTTTGCTTGGCTTGCGGGCAGAAATGATGCGGACAGCAATCAGGTCGGACTCGATGGCATCGTGAGTGTGCACGACCACCACAAGCTTTCTATCACGATCAAGGCCGATGGTAATCCATCGCTCGTCGGCGCCGTCATGGTCGTCGTCGGGCCGCGACAGTGCGAGCGGATCGAGGAAGACCAACATGGCGTCGGGGAAAGAGACCTTGTGCTTGGCAAGGTTGATTGCCGCCTTGACGGGATCCCAGTCGAACTCGAAGTGGGGCGTGGCCATCAGTTCGCCCCCAGCGCCGCGAGCTGCCTGTCGATCCAGGCGAGGTCGTTCTTCCAATTCGCGTTGTCCGGCGAAAGCGCGGCCAGCCGGGCGCTGATCTCGCGCGCCACCGCCAGCTCGGCCCGCGCCGTGGCAGTGTCGTCGGACTTGCTGGCGACGTCGGCCAACTTCGCGTGGCTCACGACGAGATCGCGCTGCCAGCCGGCATTGCCGGGGTCGGACTTGGTGAGGCGGTCGGCGATGGCGAGGCTGTCGCGGTGCATCTTCAGAGCCTCGGGCAGGTTGCCTTGCGCCACCAGCACGTCGCCGACCTTGTTGTACGACACCGAGAGATCGCGCTGCCAGCCGGCATTGCCGGGGTCGGACTTGGCTAGTCGCTTGGCCGCGTCGCCACCAAGCCGGTATTCGGCCTTGGCGGGCTCTAACTGTCCGCGTGCGGACAGGATGTCGCCGAGGCCGAAATGCGAGAACACCAACCGATCATCGTCCGTGCCCGGTTTGCCGAGGGAGAGCACGCGGCCGTAGGCGCGTTCCACCTCGGCCAGCGCGCGAGCTTTCAGCTGGAACGAGGCGTTCTGAAACATACCCTCCACATCGTCCGGATCGAGCCGCGCCGCCTCGGCGTACAACGCCCGCGCCTTCCCAGGCTCGGCGACGGCGGCGATGGCGGCGGCTTCGCGATAGGCTTTGGCCGAGGACTTGGTTTCGCTCGCGGCGCGGCGCTGCTTGGCCTCGGCCGCCGCAATCAGCAGCGGCAGGGCCTCGGCGGCCTTGCCCTGCTTCAGGAGTTCGGAGGCCTTGGTGTAGTCGGTATCGCCAGCGGCCACCTGCTGCTGCACAGCGGTGAGGGCGGCGACCAGGTTGTCCTTCGTACCAGGCGTGGCGGCGGCGGCCGGATTGGCGCCGAGCATCTGCGTGGCGATGGCGAGCGCCTGGGCTTCGATCTGTTGCTGCTGCACGATGACGGCGCCGCGCTGCTGGCTCTGCCAGAGGAAATAGCCGCCGCCCGCCGCCAGCAGGAGCAGCAGGGCCGCCAGACCCGCGCGCACGGCATTGGCCCGCTGCTGCGCGCGCACGGCGCGGCGATAAATGTCGTCGGGGGCGAGGCCGGTCAGGCCGGCGACCACTTTGGCGAGGCCGAGCGTCCTGCCGTCGCCTTTGCCGCGCAGATCGGGCGCGAGCATCGTGATCGGGTTGTCGGTCACGCTGCCGTCGGCGGAGAGTTCGAATAGCAAGGCCTGCGGGAAGTTGGTTGGGTAGTGACCCTCTACGATCACCGGCACCACAGGCCGGTCCGGGTGGCGCGACCGGAACAGCCGCACCTCCTCGTTGACGGCGGGACGGGTGGCGGCGACCGTGGAGCACAGCACGATCAGCGCGGCTGAAGCGTCCAGCGCGGCGATGGTGGCGTCGGTCAGCGTGTGCCCGCCGGAGAAGTCCTCGCGGTCGCGGAAGATCGGGCGCAGCGATTTCGGCACCGGTCCCAGCGCGGTCTCGCGGCCGACCAGATCGCGGTCGAGGCGGTAGGCTTCGAGCTGGCCGTGCAGCCACTTGCCCCAGGCCAGGTCGGCATGGGCGTAGGAGAGAAACGCGCGATACTTGAACGATACGGGATCGGACATCGCAGCCTCCGCACGTGAGGGACTGGCGTGAGCCTATCCGCGTATCAACAATCCGGCAATGTCATCGGCAGCCTACGGCAGCATGACGGGGCGATGCAACTTCGCCACCTCGCAACGGCACGCAACGCCCTGGTCGCACTCTTGCGCGCAGTGCAGCATCAGTTCGCCACTTTGCGTGCCTCCTTGTCGCTCAACGCAACTCTGATGCAACGGGACGCAACATGGCGCGCGGAGCGTTGCACTCGCGCCGTAGAAAAATGTTCCGCTTGCTCAATGAAAAAAGGCCATGTCAAGACATGGCCTTCTTTTCGATCCGTATGCTTACCGGGCGACGTGGTTTATGTGGCATGAATTTTGCGCGCACCCCGAGTGTTGGGTTACGCCGGACGCTCGCTTCCGTCGTAACCGAAACCGTCCGGGGTCGGAGCGTCGGGTTACGCCGGACCTTGGCGCCGGTCGTAACCGCAACCGGCTGGGGCCGGCTAACCCAACCTACCAACCCTACGCCGCCCGCTCCTCGGCATCGCCGGCTGCCGCCACAGCGGCGGCCGCATCCTCGGTGGCCTTGGTGGCGCGGCCCTTGGCGCTCTTGCTCAGCACCTCGGTGATCTTCTGCACCGCGCCACGTTCGTCGAGCTTCTCGACGGCGGCGATTTCGCGGCTCATGCGGTCCAGCGCGGCTTCGAACAGCTGGCGCTCGGAGTAGCTCTGCTCGGGCTGCGTTTCGGCCCGGTAGAGGTCGCGCACCACTTCCGAGATCGAGACCAGATCGCCAGAATTGATCTTGTTCTCGTACTCCTGGGCGCGGCGGCTCCACATGGTGCGTTTTACGCGGGCGCGGCCGCGCAGCGTGTCCATGGCGCGGCGCACCACGCCGTCCTCGGCCAGTTTTCGCATGCCGACGGCAGCCAGTTTTGCGGTTGGCACGCGAAGAGTCATCTTCTCGTGCTCGAAGTTGATCACGAACAGTTCCAGCGCGTGGCCGGCCACCACCTGCTCCTCGATCAGCACGATCTTGCCGACGCCGTGGCTTGGGTAGACGACATATTCGCCCACCTTGAAGCCGTGGCGTTGCGTGGACGACAGCGGCTTCTTCTTGGCGGCTTCGGCCTGCCTGGCCTCCAGCTGCTTGGCGATGGCGGCCTTGTCGATGACGTCACGCGGCAGCGCGGCGACCGGCGCGGGGCCGTGGGATGGGCGCGTGGCGGCGGCCGTGGCGCCGGTGGCCAGGGGACGGGGGGTGATCATTGGGCGCGGCGCGGCGACTGGCGCGGGGGCATGCTTGGGGGTCGCCGCAGCCACGGCGGGCTTGGCCGCCGGCGCAACCTGGGGCTTGGCGGCGGCCTTGGGCGCGTCAACCGGCTTGGCCTTGCTCGGGGCCGGCTTGGCCACGGCAGCCGCCTTTACAGGCGCTGCCTTGGCGGGCGCGGGCTTGGCGCTGGCTGCCTTGACTGGCGCTGTGTGGGCAGACGCCTTGGAGGTCGCTGACATCGTTGACTTGACCTTTGCTTCGGTTGCCTTGACGGCCTTATCGGTGACTTTGTGAACGGCTGACTTGTGCACACCAGGCTTGTGCACACCAGGCGCTGGCGCCTTGGCGGCTGCCGCCTTTGGCGCCGCCGCCTTGGAAGCGGGCTTGTGAGCCGAAATCTTGGTCTCCCCGCTTTTGGTTTTGGTGCTTGCCCCACTCTTTGCGCCGGTAGGTGTTGCACTCTTGCCTTTGGTTGCGACTTGCTTTGCGGCCATCACTCGACTCTCGGTTAACGTCAAATCACTAAGCCATTGATTCGTTTGAAAAATCAGCAGCAGATGCCCGTTTGTCCACGGCCATTAAGGCCGTTGACGCGTAGGCGTTAATTGGTTAGATCGGCCCCAGGACATTGGGTTGTTAACGTGCGGCATGGTGCGAGGCGTCCTGGTCCGGAGCGACGCAAAACAGCCACAAACTGCGGATGGACTCGCAACGACGGCCGCGTGAAACCCCGTCCGATCAGGTGACTGATCAACGATGATCCGCGGCAGTGTTGATAAGCTGCCCCGCGCGAAGCTTTGCGCTCGCGAAATGCAGCATGGCATCCGACGCCCGATGGTGTTTCTTGTTCACTCAAGAAGGGAATATAACAGAAAAAACCCCGAAAATGAAGGGCTTCTTTGTTAACGCTACCTGATTGGCCGGTTCACCATGGCACAAACGGGCTATTTAGCCCCGCGCAAACTGCGGCGACGGAGTAAATTTACGCGATAATGGGAGAAATTAACGCTCCCGCTGAAATATCAATCTCCGGAACCAGGTTCTGGCGAAAAATACTTGTTGAATTTGTCCGGCACGGTCTCGAACGCCTTGGAATCCGCCGGCGCATCTTTCTTGGACGTGATATTCGGCCACTTGCTGGCGTATTCGCGATTGACCTCAAGCCATTGCTCCAGGCTCTTTTCGGTATCGGGCTTGATGGCGTCGACCGGGCATTCGGGCTCGCAGACGCCGCAATCGATGCATTCGTCGGGGTGGATCACCAGCATGTTGGCGCCCTCGTAGAAGCAATCGACCGGGCAGACCTCGACGCAATCGGTCAACTTGCACTTGATGCAGGCTTCGGTCACGACATAGGTCACGGGCGGCGTCCTTCACTGATGCGAGATTGGGCACTGATGCGGCATTGGGCGAACGCGCCGTCCATAACGCAACCGTTCGAGCCCCGCAAGACAGGCCCGGAAGCGTCACAGTGCGCGATTATGGGCTTTCCTGGAAAATAACGCATCAATCGCCGCGCAATTTGTCGGTCAGACGCCGTTCGCGCTTGGTTGGGCGACCCGTTCCTGCTTCTCTACGGGGCAATCCCGCCCCCCTCAGATCCACCTCTGGCGTGGCGGATTTGGCCGCGGTTTTGGCGGGCGGCGGGGCGAGGTCGTCATACAACAGGGCCGCATCTGGGGCCGGGCCGCGGCGCAATGCAAAGCCCGTGACCTTGAGCAGCCGCAGCTGCTTGCCCAGGCTGACCGTGACCAGGTCGCCGTGTTTTACCTGGTGGCTGGGTTTGGTGACGCGGTCCCGGTTCAGGCGCACATCGCCATCGGTCACCAGACGCTGGGCCGCTGAGCGGGTTTTGGCCATGCGCGCAAACCAGAGCCATTTGTCGAGCCGCTGTTCGCCGCCCGCCCCCTCGTTGTCTGCGTCATCCTGATCCTGGTCGTCGCTTGCCACGGAATCTCCTTTATTTTCAGTCAGTCAGCGCCCCCCGTTGCCATAGCCTCGCAACTGCGAAGGATTGTCGCAGATCTTAACTTCCGCGCGCAAGGCTTTGAAAATTAATCTAGTTCAACAGTTCTGATGGCCCCACAGCCAAGCCTGCGGAATGACAGTGCCCAAAGCGCAGTGTTGTCCTGGCCATCGATAGTCCCCTCCGACGTTAGCTGGTCTGGGCTGGTTTTGCAGCCCTCGCCGCTCTTTTCAGTGAATGGGTTTTTGCGCATGACGATGGTTCTGGTTGCGTTGGTGCTTACCGCAATTGCCTACTGCGTGTTCGCCGTCGCCATGTTCAAAGTCCAGCATCTGCTGGTCTATCGCATCGACAAACGACGGATTGCGCCGGCGCGTGCCGGCCTTTCGGACATTGAGGAAGTGACGCTGACGGTGCCCGATGGCGAGCGCCTGATCGCCTGGTACGGCAAGCCGCAACATGGCCAGCCGACCATCTTGTACTGTCACGGCCAAGCCGGCGCGCTGGCCCGCCGCAGCGATCGCATCCGCCGTTATCGCGCCGCCGGACTCGGGGTGCTGATCGTCGCCTACCGCGGGTTTTCGGGCAGTACGGGGACGCCGAGCGAAGCCGCCAATGTGGCCGACGCGCTGTTCGCCCATGACTGGTTGGCGGACCAGGGCGTGCTGGCCAAGGACCTCATCGTCTATGGCGAGAGTCTCGGGACGGGCGTTGCAACTCAAGTAGCCGCCCAGCGGGAGATTTCCGGCCTCGTACTCGATTCACCATTTACCGCATTGTCCGAACTCGCGGCCGCGCGCCATCCCTACCTGCCGGTGAAGCGCTTCATTTTCGATCGCTACGATACCTTGAGCCACATCGCCAAGGCGACGGCGCCAGTGCTGGTGCTGCATGGCGAGAAGGACCCCATCGTGCCCTTGCCGATGGGGCTGCAGGTGTTCGACGCCATCCCCGGACCCAAACGCATGGTCACGTTCCCGGAAGGCCGACACTTGGACCACGGAAAATTCGGCTCGCTAGAGGTCGTCTTGAGGTTCGTCAACGAGCGCGCGCGGTTGCCCAAGGGCTATCGCAAGCTGGAGAGCATGGCGCCGTTGCATCCCGTCGAAACGAGCGGCGTTCCCGTTGTCAATGCAACCACGGTTGCGGCCAGGGCGTAAGAGCTAGCGGCCCAACACGGCCAAGCGGCCTGGCGCCCCGCAGTGTTGCGGTTCGGCTTCCAGCACCAGCCGCTGCGCCATGCCCAACAGCGCCAATTCGGTGATGCGGTAGAATTTCGGATCGATCCCGAACAGATAGGCATCGAGGGTGGCGTTCAGCGCTGGATCGTAGCACCCATACTGATACCAGCTGGCGGGCCGCAGCACGGTTCCGATATCGGTTGTGGCCGCGCTGACATAGGCGTCGTTGTTGGCGTCGAGATACGCGCGAAGCTGGTAATGGGTCGCGTCGACATGGGTCAGCAGCGTCGTTGCGGGCGCGCGCGCCAGCGCTTCGATGTCCGCGCGTTCAAACACCAGGCCCGCCTCGAAGGCGGCCAGCGGAAACTCAATCGCGGCGGACGATTTGATCATGACTTCGGCGGGATCGGGCCGGGCTGCGAAGGTGGATGGGCGGGGCGTATGGGGCCACGTTATGCTGCCGTCCTCTCGCAGAGTCAGGGCTGACTTCCAAGTGCGCGCAATGCCCGTGACCTCGCGCAGGCTTTCAGGGTCTTGCGTGAGTTGCCAAAGCCCGAGCAAGGGCCGCGCGTAGACGGACATCAGGTTGATCGGCTCAACGTCCTGCCCCGACGGCAGCAGATAGTAGCCTTTGCCGCCCTCTTCGATGTAGCGCTGATCAAGGCCCAAGATGGCGCGGCGCAGCAACGACATCAGCCGTTCCCGATGCGGCTCAACGAGCTTTGCCAGTTCCGGATCGCGCTGGGATTCTTGCAGCAGATCCACCATCGGGGCCATGATCAAGCCGGTGACCGGCACCTCGCGATAGAGCCTTTTGGCGCGCTCATCCTCGGTGTACCAGCCAAAGCCGAGAGCGGGATCGTGCAGGCCTGCAGCGGCTTCGTACTTGTCGGCCCCCTCCAGCACCAGCTGGATCAGCCGGGGATCGCGACTGAGGCGGTACGCCCGCACCGCGGCCCGCGCCAGATAGGTCCATGTCCAGGCCTTCAGGCGGTCCTTGCCGAAGGTGTCGCGATGGCCGGCCAGCGGCGCGGCATTGAAGCGGCGCAGCCGGACAAGGATGAGTTTGGCGAGATCGTCGGCTGTTACCGCCGAGGCGTAGCGCGCGGCGCCCGGCGTGACGGAAATCGATGGCGGCGGCCAGGCCTCCGTACGGGCCTGCACGTACCGGACGCCGGCGAAGGCCGGATAAAGCGCGGCGGCGGAGAGGCCGACGGCGACCCAGGGGCGACGCATTGACAAACACCTACGCTGACGCAACGCAACTCGCGCGCGCCCAAACTCGGGCGGCGGCCCAAAACCGGGCAGCCGGACACTCTGCTCGTAAGGTTAATGAGCCGTTAAAAATCCTCCGTTTTCCAACGAAACCGAGGCGTGCACGCTTTCTCCGTATGAGGAATAATTATTCTCGAATGCCGCAGCATGATCCTGTTGACCTATGCCGGGAAGCCACCTATAAGCCCCCTACTTTCGCGTCAGGTGGTAGGTTCATACGACGTCGACGCGCCAACAGGCGCAGGACCCAGATGACCTAGACACTGCCGCTTAGAATACCCGTTTCGAAAGCTCGGAACCATGATCCACCCGCTCGTCGGGCCGGATCCTCTGAACTTTCTGCCGATTGCCTCGATCAGGCTTTCGGCATGGACCGCTATTGGTCTGTGCTGAGTGTCGACGTCGGATGCAACCGGTCCGAACCTGTTTGTGCAATCTGTTTGTCTTGGACGAGGCGCATGCCGACCATACAACAATTGATCCGCTCCCCGCGGGTACGACCGAAGGATCGCGAGAAATCGCGCCACATGGAAGCCTGCCCGCAAAAGCGTGGCGTGTGCACCCGCGTCTACACGACCACGCCAAAGAAGCCGAACTCGGCGCTGCGTAAGGTCGCCAAAATCCGCCTGACCAATGGCTACGAAGTCATTGGCTACATCCCGGGCGAAGGCCACAACCTGCAGGAGCATAGCGTTGTTATGATCCGCGGCGGCCGCGTCAAGGACCTCCCCGGCGTGCGCTACCACATCATCCGCGGCGTGCTCGACACGCAAGGCCTGCCGAAGCGGCGCAAGCGTCGTTCGCTGTACGGCGCCAAGCGGCCTAAGTAAGTTTGAGGGACTAGGGACTAGGGACTAGGTACTAGGGACTAGAAAGTGACGGGTGGCAGGGGATTAGTCCCTAGTCCCTAGTCCCTAGTCCCTCCTTAAAGGACTAAAGCATGTCGCGTCGTCACAGCGCCGAAAAGCGTGAGATCAACCCGGACCCGAAGTTCGGTGATCTGGTGGTCACCAAGTTCATGAACTCGGTGATGAAAGAGGGCAAGAAGTCGGTCGCCGAGCTGATCGTCTACGGCGCCTTCGACACGCTTGAGGAAAAGACCAAGCGCAGCCCGGTGGAACTGTTCCACGAGGCGCTGAAGAACGTCATGCCCTCGATCGAAGTGCGTTCGCGCCGCGTCGGTGGCGCGACCTATCAGGTGCCGGTGGAAGTGCGCAACGAGCGCCGTCAGGCGCTGGCCATCCGCTGGATCATCACGGCGGCGCGCGGCCGCAACGAAAACACCATGGCTGAGCGGCTCTCTGCTGAGCTTCTCGATGCCGCCAACAACCGCGGCACAGCGGTGAAGAAGAGGGAAGACACGCACCGGATGGCGGAGGCGAACCGCGCCTTTTCGCATTATCGCTGGTAGTTGTTTCGACCCTTCCCGGAGACGGATATTATGCCTCGCGCTTACGCCATTGAAGACTATCGCAATTTCGGCATCATGGCCCACATCGATGCCGGGAAAACGACGGCCACTGAGCGGATTCTGTTCTATACCGGAAAGATCCACAAGGTTGGCGAAGTGCACGACGGCGCCGCCACCATGGACTTCATGGTGCAGGAGCAGGAGCGCGGCATTACCATCACGTCCGCCGCGACGACCGCCTTCTGGGGCGGCCGCGACGGCAAGATGCGGCGCCTGAACATCATCGATACCCCCGGCCACGTCGACTTCACCATTGAAGTCGAGCGCTCCTTGCGCGTGCTGGACGGCGCCGTTTGCGTGCTCGACAGCAACCAGGGCGTCGAACCGCAGACCGAGACCGTCTGGCGCCAGGGCGACAAGTACAAAGTTCCGCGCATCGTCTTCTGCAACAAGATGGATAAGACCGGCGCAGACTTCTATATGTGCCTGGACGACATCAAGAAGCGGCTTGGCGCGCGCGCTGTGCCCCTGCAGCTGCCGATTGGCGCTGAGGCTGACTTCAAGGGCATCGTCGACCTGGTAAAGATGAACGCGGTGGTCTGGGACGGCGAAACCGCCGCCAACAAATTTACCGAAATCGAGATTCCTGACGACCTAAAAGAGAAGGCCGCCGAATACCGGCTGTCGCTCGTTGAGGCCGCGGTTGAACTCGACGACACGGCTATGGCCGAATATCTCGACGGCAAGGAGCCGGACGATGCAACCCTGCGCCGGCTGATCCGCAAGGCGGTTCTGACCAGCGCCTGGTTCCCGATTCTGTGCGGTTCGGCCTTCAAGTACAAGGGCGTGCAGCCGTTGCTGGACGCAGTGGTCGACTATCTGCCGAGCCCGGCCGATATTCCGCCGACCCATGCCATCGATGTGCGCACCGACCAGGAAGTGCTGCGCCGCCCGCTCGATACCGATCCGCTCGCCATGCTCGCGTTCAAGATCATGGACGACCAGTACGGCCAGCTCACTTTTGCCCGCATCTATTCGGGCATGATCTCCAAGAGCACCGGCGTGCTGAATTCGACCCGTGGGCGAACCGAGCGCGTCGGCCGCATGGTGCTGATGCATGCCAACGACCGTGAGGAAATCTCAGAAGCGTTCGCCGGCGACATCGTCGCGCTGGTAGGCCTGAAGGACACCATTACGGGCGACACGCTGTGCGACCCGAACAAGGCCGTGTTGCTCGATAAGATGAATTTTCCCGAGCCGGTGATCGAGATTTCGATCGAGCCGAAGTCGAAGGCCGACCAGGAAAAGCTTGGCGAAGCGCTGAACAAACTCGCGAAGGAGGATCCCTCCTTCCGCGTGTCGGTGGATCACGAGTCGGGCCAGACCATTCTCAAGGGCATGGGCGAGCTTCATCTCGACATCAAAGTCGACATTTTGCGCCGTACCTACAAGGTCGATGCCAACATCGGTCAGCCGCAGGTGGCTTATCGTGAAAGCATCACCAAGTCGGTGACGCAGGACTACACGCACAAGAAGCAGACCGGCGGTACCGGCCAGTTCGGCCGTGTCAAGCTCGTCGTTGAGCCGAACGAGCCGGGCAAGGGGTTTGAGTTCGAGAGCAAGGTTGTCGGCGGTTCGGTGCCGAAAGAATTCATTCCGGGCATTGAAAAGGGCGTGAACAGCGTCATGACCGCCGGTCCATTGATCGGCTTTCCGGTGCTCGACGTGAAGGTGACGCTGATCGACGGCGCCTACCACGAGGTGGACTCGAGCGCGATCGCGTTCGAAATCGCGGCACGCATGTGCATGCGTGAAGCTTTCGCCAAGGCCGGCCCCAAGCTGTTGGAGCCGATCATGGCGGTCGAAGTGGTGACGCCTGAGGAACATACGGGTTCGGTGATTGGCGATTTGAATTCACGCCGTGGCCAGATCCAGGGTCAGGACATGCGCGGCAACGCCAACGTGGTGAAAGCCATGGTGCCGCTCGCCAACATGTTCGGCTACGTCAGCCAGCTGCGCTCCATGAGCCAGGGCCGCGCGCAGTTCACCATGCAGTTCGCGCACTATCAGCAGGTGCCGCCGAACGTTGCGACTGAAATCCAGGCGAAGTTCGCCTGACGTTTGCGAAATTGACTGACCCGGGGCCGAGGCCGCGGGACCAACGACAAGAACGATTGTTTGAGAACGGAGACCTATCATGGGCAAGGCAAAATTCGACCGAAGCAAGCCCCACTGCAACGTGGGCACGATCGGGCACGTGGACCATGGCAAGACGACGCTAACGGCGGCGCTGACCAAGGTTTCGTCGGATCGCGGTTGGACCAAGACGTTCGTGCCG
>JANMVX010000235.1:0-16334 GCA_031393505.1 Hyphomicrobiaceae bacterium
TACGAAAAAGGCGTCACGGTCAGCGACGCCGAGATGGAGACGCTGAACATCACCGGCGATGACTTCCACCCGGAATGGAACTACACCTTCAAGCCGAGACGTATTGGACATTCGTAGCGGTTATTGTTCGGAGTCGCCTTAGCTCAGCACCCTCATGCGCCCAAGCAACAGTCGGTAACGGATTTCAACAATTGCCTGCCCGCCATGCTTTTGCCCCATTGGCGCTTGGCCGCAACTGGTCTAGGGTGGCGGAAATCTACCACGTGTGGGGTCAGCTGCGATGTCTATGACGTTTCGCATACTCGTTGCCGGTATCGGCATCGTTGCCAGCGGCCAGCTCGCCATCGCTGCCGAGCCCGCCGCTCCCGCACGGCTCATCAGCCAGGCCGACGTCATCGGCATCTCGGTCAAGCAATCGCTGATTGCGTCCGCCAAGGAAGGCAAAGGGCCGTTCGACATCGCCACGGCCGAGGCCATTGAGCGCGCCTACGAACAGCACGGCAATCTGCCGATCTGGGTCGATGGCAGCGGCTACAACGCCAAAGCTCAGCAGGTCATCGAAGAGCTCAAGCGCGCCAGCGATTGGGGCCTGGGAACGGCCGACTATGCCGTGCCGCCGGTCAACGCCGCGACCGTCACCAACGCCAAGTTGGCCGATGCTGAATTGATGCTGACGCGTGCCGCTGTGAAGTACGCGCGCGACGCCCATGTCGGCCGCTTCGATCCGGCGCGTATCAGTGAGCTGATCGACTTGATGTCGACTCCGCCTGATCCGGTGGCGGTGCTCACCGGACTTGCGTCGGCAACTGACCCGGGCGCCTTCCTCACCAGTTTCAATCCCCGCCATGCAGAGTTCGAGCAGTTGCGTCAGAAATACCTGGCTTTGCGCGGCAATCGGCCTGGCGAAGCGCCGGCGCGCATTCCGGATGGGCCGAAACTGCGGCTGGGCGACACCAGCTCCGATGTCGCGTTGATCCGGGCCCGCTTGCGCATTCCCGTAGCCGCGGGCGCCGATCCGCAGCGTTATGACGATGCGCTGCAAGTCGCCGTCAAGGATTTCCAAGATCGCAGCGGCTACCGGGTTGATGGCGTCATTACTTCCAGTTTCCGCCGCGCGCTGAACACCCAGTTGCAGTCCGCTCCCGCCAAGAGCACCCAGATCGACAAGATCCTGGCCAACATGGAGCGCTGGCGCTGGCTGCCTGAGACGCTCGGCGACAAGTTCATCTTCGACAACATTCCGGAGTTCATGACCCGCGTGGTGGTGAACGGCCAGATCATCCATCAAGCCCGCATCGTGGTCGGCAAGACCGACACGCCGACGCCGATTTTTTCCAAGAATATGCAGTATGTGGAGTTCCATCCGTTCTGGCGGGTGCCGGACTCGATCAAAATGAAAGAGATTCTGCCCTCGATCGCCCGCAGCGGCAGCGGCGCGTTGGCCCGGCGCGGCCTTAAGATCGGGCTGAACGGCAAGGAACTCAATCCGTCGTCGATCAATTTCGGCTCCAGCGACATTCGCGGCTATGACGTCTATATGCCGCCAGGGCCGGGCAATGCGCTGGGCGACGTGAAATTCATGTTCCCGAACCACTACTCGGTCTACATGCACGACACGCCCGCCAAGGATCTGTTCGCCAGCAATTCGCGCGCCTTCAGTCACGGCTGCGTGCGCGTGCAGGATCCGCACAAACTCGCCGAAGTCATCATGAGCGAGGCCAACGGCTGGTCGGCGGAAAAGACCAAATCGCAGTTCGCCGACAGCAACAATCAGCAGGTTGCCTTGGATCATCAGCTACCAGTGCATGTGACCTACTTCACGGTTCGGGTCGGCGCCGATGGCCAGCTTCAGTTCATCGACGATGTCTATGGCCACGACAACCGCACCATTAATGCGATGGCGGGCCGCTGGGGCAGCGTCAACAAGCAGCTGGCGCCGAAAGAGACCAACGACACCGATGTCATGGCCAACATCCGCAACGGCGGCAGCGGCAGCGGGAACATCTTCACGGTGGGCAGCGGCGGCGGCGGGACATTCGCGGACATTTTTGGCAATTCCGACAACGGCCCAACCAAGAAAAAGCGCCGCGCCCGGCATAACAGCAACAACATTTTCGGCGTCGGGAGCGGTGGAAACAGCGGTTTTGTAAAGTATCGCCAGCCGCAGCCCCAGCCCAAGAACTTCTTCGATCTGTTCTTTAACTGATCGAATGATCGGACACGAAGGTTCGCGCATCGACAAACGGCCTCCGGTAACCGCCGGGGGCCGTTGGTATTTTGGCTTTGCGGTCGCCAACCTCCTTGAATTGCGATCGCATCCGTGCCACGTCTGCCCCCACTCTGACGGGGTGCCTCCAAGACGAGGCTGAGAGACCCATTTTGCTGGCCTTCGGGGCAGCAGGTCAACCCGACGAACCTGATCCGGATCATGCCGGCGTAGGGATTTGGAGGGGCGACCAAGCTATGGCCGCACCGACAATTCCTTCGCCATGTGGAGGAATTGATGCGCCATCTGACAAAGCCCTTCGCTCCGTTCGCCCGCCTTGGGACGATTTTACTGTGCCTCTCAGGCGCAGCCATGGCCCAAGCTGGCGAAACGCTTACGGTCTACACCTATGAAGGATTCCCGGCCGACTACGGCCCCGGCCCCGCCATCAAGACCGCCTTCGAGGCGGACTGCGGCTGCACCCTCAATTGGGTCACGGCTGGCGACGGCGTGGCCCTGCTCAACCGCCTCAAGCTGGAGGGAGAAAACTCCAGCGCCGACGTCGTGCTCGGCCTCGACACCAACCTCACCGCCGAGGCGCGCGCCACCAAACTGTTCGAGCCCCATGGCATCACTCCGTCGGGCCTCGCCATTCCCACGCCGTGGACGGACGATCAATTCCTGCCCTATGACTTCGCGCATTTCGCCGTCGTCTACGACCGCAGCAAGATCGCCAATCCCCCCAAAAGCCTGGCCGACCTGGTCGACGGGCCGGCCGCCGAGAAGATCGTGCTGGAAGACCCGCGCACCTCGACGCCGGGCCTCGGGTTCCTGCTCTGGATGAAATCGGTCTACGGCGACAAAGCGCCCGCCGCCTGGGCGAAACTGAAATCGCGTGTGCTGACGGTCGCCCCGGGTTGGACCGAGGCCTATGGCCTGTTCACCAAGGGCGAAGCGCCGCTGGTGCTGAGCTACACGACGTCCCCGGCCTATCATATCATTGCGGAGAAGGTGGATCGTTATCAGGCCGCGAACTTTTCCGAAGGTCACTATCTGCAGATCGAAGTGGCGGGCTTGACCAAGTCGTCCAAGCACAAGGAGCTGGCCAAAAAATTCCTCGCCTTCATGCTGACGCCAAAGTTCCAGGACGCGATCCCGACTGGCAACTGGATGATGCCGGCGGCGGCGACCACCGCGCCGCTCCCCGATGCGTTCAACGCTCTGGTCAAGCCGGCCAAGACATTCCTCTATTCGCCCGAAGAGGTCGCCAAGAACCGCAAAGCTTGGATCGAGGAATGGCAGGCGGCCATGGGGCAGTGATGTATTCCAGGCGTGCTGCGTTGGCGGCGGCCAAGGCGTTTATTGGCAGATCGTCGGCCAGCGGCGCGCTTGTCACGGCGCTGCTGGTCTTGGTCCTGATCGCAACGGCCATGGCCGCGCTCGCCAGCTATGGCGGGTCCGAATGGCCGTCGCTTGGCGATCGCGGGCTGTGGTCGGCGGTGCGGTTCACGCTGCTGCAGGCCTCTCTCTCCACGCTCCTCAGTGTGGCGCTCGCGATTCCGGTGGCGCGCGCCCTGTCGCGGCGCGCCGCTTTCAGCGGACGCCGCGCAGTCATCGGCTTGCTGAGCATTCCGCTGGCCTTGCCGGCGCTGGTGGCGGTGCTCGGCCTTGTCACGGTGTACGGACGAACCGGCTGGCTGGCGCGACTGATGACGGCAGCTGGCCTCGCCGATCCGCCGAACCTCTATGGCCTGGCCGGCATTCTGCTCGCCCACGTCTATTTCAACCTGCCGTTCGCGACGCTGTTGCTGCTGGCGCGCCTTGACGCTATTCCCGGCGAAAGCTGGCGGCTGTCGAGCCAGCTCAGCTTTTCCGGCAGATCGATTTTCAGGCTGATCGAGTGGCCGGCCCTGCGCCAGGCGCTGCCGGGCGTCGCCGCTGTCGTGTTCCTGATCTGCGTCACCAGCTTCACCATCATCTTGACGCTTGGCGGCGGGCCTGCGGCCACGACACTGGAAGTCGCAATCTACCAGGCGCTGCGCTTCGATTTTGACCCGCCGCGCGCCGTCGCCCTGGCCGCGTTGCAGATGATCTTGTGTCTCGCGCTCATTGTTCTTCTGCGACGGCTGGGCGGTGGCGCCATGCCGATGCCAAGTCTCGGCCGCACGCTGTCCAGACCCGACGGGGCGAGCCGCCTTGCCCGCGCCATTGACACGGTCGTTGTTACCATCTGTGTACTGTTCATAGGCCTACCGCTTGTCGCTGTCGTCCTTGCCGGCGTCTCCGGTTCGCTCCCCGGATTGCTGGCGGACGCGAACTTCTGGCGCGCTGTCGTCACCAGTCTGCTCATCGCTGCCGTGGCTGCCGGCCTTGCCATGGCTGGCGCATGGAGCCTGGTGGCCGCCGGTCGGCAGGACGGCCGCGTCGGCGCCTTGGCGCGGCTCGCAACCGATGGCGGCGGGGTGTTGCTGGTGGTTCCGCCCTTCGTCATCGGCGCGGGCTGGTTCCTGCTGCTGAACCGCTTTGGCCTCGCGTTCGCCCTCGCGCCTCTCGTCATTATCTTGATCAATGCTTTGATGGCGCTGCCTTATGCCGCGCGCATACTGGTGGCGGCGGACGCCATCCAGACCCGCGACCACCACCGGCTTTGCGCCAATCTCGGCCTGGCCGGCTGGGCGCGTTTTCGCCTCGTCGATTGGCCACTGCTGCGGCGCGCCTTCGCGTTCTCGGGCGCTCTATGTGCGGCCTTATCCCTGGGCGATCTGGGGGTCGCCGCCTTGTTCGGCAGCGAACGGCTGACCACCTTGCCGCTTCTGCTGCAGCAGCGCATGGGCAGCTACCGTTCACACGATGCAGCGAGCCTGGCGCTGCTGCTGGCGGCGTTGTGCCTTGGTTTTTTCCTTGCCGCCGATGTCGCAACGCGGGGGAGCCGCCGACCATGACGGGAGCGAGCGTAACGCTGGACGACGTAACCTTCCGCTATCGCGATGGCGGCAGCGTCTTGGAGATGCGCTTCGATCTGGCGGTTCCCGAGGGCGCGGCTCTGGCGATCATCGGCCCATCCGGCGCCGGCAAGTCGTCGCTGCTGTCCCTGATCGCGGGGTTCGATCGGCCGGCCAGCGGACGGATTCTCATCGGCGGCGTCGATGTTACGGCGTCGGGCCCGGCGGACCGGCCGGTCAGCATGCTGTTTCAAGATCACAACCTGTTCGCGCATCTGGATGTGTGGACCAATGTGGCGCTCGGCCTGTCGCCACAGTTGCGCCTTAGCGAGCCGCAACGGGGCGACATTGCCGTGGCCCTCGCCCGCGTCGGGCTGACGGCGCTCGCCAAAAGGCTGCCGGCGGACATTTCCGGCGGCGAGCGGCAGCGGGCGGCGCTGGCGCGGGCGCTGGTCCGCAACCGGCCGGTGCTGCTGCTGGATGAGCCCTTCGCCGCGCTCGGCCCGGCCTTGCGGCGCGACATGCTCGGTCTGGTGGCGGAGCTGCAGCGCGAAACCGGCGTGACGATCCTGATGGTGACACATGCCCCGGAAGACGCCCGCGCGGCCGCCCAGCTGACGGCCTTGCTGGACGCCGGCCGGATTGTCGCCGTTCGTCCGACGGCGGAACTGTTGGCCGCGACGGATATTCCACAGCTGACGGATTATCTGGGGTGAACCCACGCTATCCCGTGATCCACGGCCCCGCTTCCAGCAGCAGCGGCGCCTTGGCGGCGCGGCCATGCCCGCGCAAGGCGGCGGAAAGCTCATCGAGGCTGGCGACGCGTTTTGCCGCGACGCCCATCGCCTCTGCCGCCTTGACGAAATCGGGCGGGATCGGATCGACAGCCAACGGCGCGATCTCCTGGCTCACCATGTAGTCGCGGATTTCGCGATAGCCCTGGTTGTTCCAGACGATCATGACCACGCCGGCCTCGGCTTCGCGCGCGGATATCAGTTCGGGGAAGGTGAACTGCGCGCCGCCGTCGCCGGCCAGCGCTATCACGGGCCGGTCGGGATGGGCGACCTTGGCGCCGATGGCGGCGGGGAGCGCATAGCCGAGCGTGCCGAAACCGGTGCTGGCCGAAAAGAACGATCTTGGCTTGGGAGACCGATACGTGAGGCCGCCGCGATAGACGGCCTTGGTGCTATCACCGACCAGGATGGGATCGCCGCAAGCCTCGCGGATGGTGGCGAGCAAGCTGTCGTAGAGCGGGTCTTCGGGCTCGCGATGCGTGGCGGCGATACGCGAGAGGCGATTTGCGGCGTCCTTGGCCCAGGCCTTATCGGGCGCGCCCGGCTTGATGGTGGCAACCAGAGCCGCCGCCGCCAGCCGCGCATCGCTGACAATGCCGATATCCGGCCGCGTGTGCCCGATGGCGATCTGGCGCGGATCGATATCAATGCGGATGTAAGTCGTGCCGACTGCAAAAGGCTTGGTTGAATAGAAGTCGTAGTCGGTCTCGCCGACCTCGGTGCCGATCGCGAGCACCACATCCGCCTGATCCATCACCAGCCGGCCGGCGTCCTTGCCGATGCCGAAATCGGCCAGTTGCGGATGGTCGGGCGGCAGCAGTCCGCGCGCGTTGGTGGTGAGTTGGACGACGGCGCCGAGTTTCTCCGCCAGCGCCGCAATCTCCGCCGCTGCGCCCTGCGCACCGCCGCCCGCCAACAGCATCACGCGTTTGGCGCCGCCGAGCAGTTTGGCCGCCTCGCGGATGGCCTCGGGATCGGGACCCGGCGCCGACAATCGGGACGAGATCGCAGGCGGAAGCGCCACCTCAAGCTTTTCTTCCATCACATCAATGGGGATGTTGATCACCACCGGGCGCGGCCGGCTCGACGAAAACACTGCGAACGCCGCCGCCAGCACATCGGGCAATTCGCGCGGGCGCAACAGCGTGTGCGTGAAGGCGCTTAGGCCCGAGGCGAGGTTCGCCTGGTTCGGCATCTCGTGCAGATAGCCGCGCCCCAATCCCAGCTGATGCCGCTTGTTCACCGCCGCGATCACCAGCATGGGCACGCTGTCGGCATAGGCCTGGCCGAGCGCCGTCGCGATATTTGTCAGCCCCGGCCCGGTGATGACAAAGGCGACGCCTGGCTTACCCGTCGAGCGCGCGTAGCCGTCGGCCATGAAACCCGCGCCCTGCTCGTGCCGCGGGCTGACATGCCGGATGCGCGTCTGCGGCAGGCCGCGATAAAGCTCGACGTTGTGGACGCCGGGAATGCCGAAGACGTGCCGCACGCCATGGGCGTCCAGCAGGTGCGCCAGCCAGGAACCACAGGTGATCATTTAGATTTTTTCGTAGCTGCTTCGACCGGCAACAATCCGGTGCGTCGATAGATGTCGGCCAACGGCAATTTCGCGCCTAGTTCGGGCAACGTCATAACGTTGTTCGACTTGCGCAACTTGCGTTCGTTCCAGTCACTGGACCGCGAGAACTGTCGAACGAAGAGTTCCTTCGGTTCGACGGCTACGTAGTGGAGCAGCGACGGCAGGCCCGAATAGTAGGTTCGCTTGAAATTCAAGTCTTTGCGACGGGTCGATGGCGACAAAACTTCGAACACCACCAAAGGGTTGTCCATGTAATCCGTGTCCGTCAATCCATCCGGACGGACCACCACGTCTGGTACTGGCGCAGTGCGTTTGATAAACGGCAAATGGATGCCAAGACCTGGCAGTACCATCCACTGGTCGCCGGTATCGATGGCGAACTGCTCCAACCGGAACAGAATATTTTTGACGATCAGCTGATGATAGTCGATGGGCGAAGGATTCAATTCATAGACCCCATCGATCAGCTCCCAGCGCTCTTCGTCCGGCCGCTCCGCCTGGAAGGCGTAAAACCGGTCGAAGTCAGGATCGGCGGGCGCGGATAAAACTCGGTCCTGCATGAACTGACGCTCCATTGCGCGGCAAACCTATCATTGCGTTGCAACGCCAGCAAATCCAACCGCGAGCCTCTTCCATGTGCGCGCGTTTGCCGCTAAGCCATCGCCCAACCAACCCTGCCCGCCTTTGGAGAGCCACACATGCCGATCCGCACCCTGGTTTGGAACGAGAACGTCCACGAGCGCAAAGTTCCTGAGATTGCTAAACTCTATCCAAAGGGTATGCATGGCGCGATCGCTGATGCGCTGAAAGAAGACAAGAACCTCAAGGTCGAGACCGCAACGCTCGATCAGCCCGGCCAGGGGCTCAGCGAGGCCAAGCTCGCCGCCACCGACGTGCTGCTGTGGTGGGGCCATGCCGCGCACGGCGACGTCACCGACGCCAATGTGGAAATGATCGCCAAGCGCGTGCACGAGGGCATGGGACTGATCGCGCTGCATTCCTCGCATTATTCCAAGATTTTCAAGCGCCTGATGGGCACGCCCTGCTCGCTCAAATGGCGCGAGGCTGGCGAGCGCGAGCGGCTGTGGGTGATTGACCGTAACCATCCGATCGCAGCCGGGCTGGGTGAGAACTTCGTGCTCGAAAACGAGGAAATGTACGGCGAGCCTTTCTCGATCCCCGAACCCATGGAGACCGTGCTGATCAGCTGGTTCCAGGGCGGCGAAGTGTTCCGCTCGGGCGTCACCTACAAGCGGGGCGCGGGGCGCATTTTCTACTTCCGCCCCGGTCACGAGAGCTATCCGACCTACCACGACACGAACGTCCACAAGGTGCTGCGCAACGCCGTCAACTGGGCCCACAACCCGGCCAAGGCTCTGGTGGACATTCATGACGCGCCAAATGTGCCGGTGGAGAGGGCGCTGGAGCCGATTGTGGAGCGCGGCGTAAAACTGCATGCGGCGGGCGAGAAGGGGATGAAGTAGAGACTTCCTTCTCCCCCTTTTTCAGGGGGAGAAGGTGGCCGCCCTGCGCGGAGGCGCAAAAGCGAAGAGGGGCGAAGCGAGGATGACGGCCGGATGAGGGGCAGCCGCTTGCTCCGTATAGGTGGCACGAAGTTCTGGGCAAGCTCCTGCCCCTCACCGACCGCGTGGCTCTTGGCGCTGAAGAAGCGCCTGCGAGACGCGGTCTCCTCTCCCCCTGAAGAAGGGGGAGAGGAGGAGCAAGGGTCAGCGCTGGAACGACAAATTGAGGGCATTCCATGAAACTGATGATTCTCGGCACGGGCAACATGGCCCTTGCGCATGTGCGAGCCTTCAAGGCCATTCCCGGCGTGGAGGTGGTCGCGGCCTGCGATAGCGTCGAGGGACGCGCGGCGGCCTTCGCCAAGGAGCATGATCTGCCCAAATCCTATGCCTCGCTCGAAGCGGCGCTGTCTTCAGGCGGGTTCGACGCTGTGACCAACGTCACGCCGGATTCGATCCACAACCCGACCACGCTGGCGTGCCTCGCCGCCGGAAAACACGTCCTGTGCGAAAAGCCCTTGGCCGAAAACTTCGCCAAGGCCGAGGAAATGACCAAGGCGGCCAAAAAGGCCAAGCTGATCAACATGGTCAACCTCTCCTACCGCAATGTGCCGGCGCTGCAGAAAGCGCGTGAACTGGTGCAGGCGGGCGCGGTCGGCGAAATCCGCCACATCGAGGCGAGCTATCGCCAGAGCTGGTTGGTGTCGAACGCCTGGGGCGACTGGAAAAGCCAGCCGACCTGGCTGTGGCGGCTCTCGGCCAAGCACGGCTCCAAGGGCGTGCTGGGCGATGTTGGCATCCACATCCTCGATTTCACGACCTTTGCGACGGGCCTCGAACCCACGTCGTTGCAGGCGAGGCTGAAAACCTTCCACAAGGCGCCTGGCGACAAAATTGGAGACTATCCGCTGGATGTGAATGACAGCGCGCTGATGTCGGTCGAGTTCGGCAACGGCGCGCTGGGCGTCATTCACACCAGCCGCTACATGACCGGCTATTCGAACACGCTTCGGCTGCATATTTTTGGCACCGAAGGTGGGCTGGAGATCGATCATGGCCAAGGTTCGACGACGCTGAAACTGTGCAATGGCGCGAACGTGCATGTCCAAGCCTGGCAAGAGATTATCTGCCCGCCCGTCCCCACCAACTTCGACAAGTTCGTCGAGGCGGTGCGCACAGGCAAGAACGGCGATCCGGATTTTGCCCACGCCACCAAGCTGCAAAAAGTGCTGGACGCGTGTTTTGATCCGGCAGCCGCCAAGGGGATGGCGCTTTAGCGTGGGGCCGTCGGCGTAGGGGCGAGCAGCGCTCGCCCGGCTAACCACAAAACCGGGGCCGGAGTTTGCGGGCAGCAGGGCGAGACAAGTCTCGCCCCTACTCTGAAAGAGCGGTTTTCTGCGGATACAAAGGGGTTCGAGTCATGGGTCTCACGGAACGTGTCGATGCGGCCATCGACGCCGCGTTGGTCACCCGCATCGTCGGCTGCGTTGTGCTCGTGCGCCAGAACGGCACGGACATCTATGCGCGCGCCGCCGGGTACGCCGACCGCGAGGCCAAACGGGCCATGACGCGGGACGCGATCTTTCGGCTGTCCTCGGTCACCAAGCCGTTCGTCGCCACGGCCGTCCTGCGCATGGCCGAACTTGGCCTGCTTCGGCTCGACGACCCGGTGACCAAGGTGCTGCCCTGGTTCACGCCGCCATCGCCAGACGGAAGGATCCATCCGATCTCCATCCGCCAGCTGCTCAGCCACTCCTCAGGGATCAGCTATGACGTGCCCGCCAACATTTCTCCCGGACTGTCAGGGCCGCTGATCAGCCTTGAAGAGAATCTGCGCCGTCTCGCCAAAGTGCCGCTCGCCTTCGCGCCCGGGACCGGCTGGACCTACGGCATGGGCCTCGACGTGCTGGGCGGCGTAATCGCGACCATCAACGGCTCGAGCCTGGAAGCGGCCATCGCCAAATTTGTCTGCGAACCGTTGGGGTTGGCCGATTCGCATTTTTATGTGACCGACACGAAACGGCTCGCGGTTCCCTATGCCGATGGGCGCCCGCCCGGGACCATGGCGGATCTGGGTGAGGTTGCCGACGACACGGGCGGCATTGTCGTGTTTTCGCCGAGCCGGATCTTCAACGCCGATGCGCCGCAGTCCGGTGGGGCGGGCATGGCCAGCACCGCAGACGAAGTCATGGCGCTGCTCGATATCTACAACGGATCCGGCCAGCTGCTAAAGCCGGCGAACATCGCCGACGCGCTCGCCAATCAGATTGGTGCGCTGCCGCGCCGGGAGAGCGACGCCGGTAAGCGGTTCGGCCTGATCGGCGCTGTCATTGATGACCAGCAGGCGGCCAAGACCCCCTGTCCGGTCGGCGCTGTCGATTGGGGCGGCGTCTGGGGTCACAATTGGATCATCGACCCCGTCAACCGGCTGACCATCGTGACGTGCACCAACGTGGCCTTGGAAGGCTGCATGGGGCCGTTCCGCGAGGCCATTCGCGATGCGGTGTATGGGTAGTGGCCGTGAATTCGACTGCGGCAAACCGCAAGGCGCTGTAACCGCAACTTGTGGGTTACGGTGACATTCGGCGTGCCCAGCCTCGGCTTTGGGAGCAGTCTAACGCGATGAGAGGGATTGAGTCCCGCTCGGGGACCTATGGAAGGGCTGCGGCAATGTCTTATCTTGGAGGCTTTACCGGTTGCGCCTTGGCGCTCGTGCTAATGGCGATGCCGGCCTTGGCCGACGACAAGATGCCGTCCGGTCCGCTCCCTGCCCCGCAGGCTGCCGCTCCCGTCATCGATCCCATCGCCAGCGGCATCGCCAACAGCCTGACGCGCCTTGCGGCCGCCACGGCGGAACCCGAGCGCAAGGACCAGGATGCGCTGAAGGCCTTCTACGCCGCGCGCAACAACGCCCCGCTCTGGAGTGTTGACGGCAAGCTGTCGCCACGAGCGGAAAAGGCCATGGCCGAGCTGGCCGCGTCGGCCGATTACGGGCTGGATCCTAAGGACTTTTCCGTCCCGTCCGCACCCGGCGCCGATCCAGCAAAACTCGCAGCCGCCGATTTGCAACTCAGCGTGGCCGCGCTCACCTATGCGCGTTACGCCAAGGGTGGGCGGATTGCCGATCCCGCGGCCTTGCTCTCCACCCAGCTCGACCGCCGCCCGCAGTGGGTCGATCCCAAGGCGGTGCTGGATGGGCTCGCCGCCTCCGAAACTCCGGACGTATATCTGCGCGGCCTCAATCCCACGCACGAACAGTTCGAGCGCCTGCGCCAGCTCTATGTGAAGGCGCTACCCAAGACCGGCAACCTCGCCAAGCTGAGCAAGGAGGCCAAGCGCCTGCGCGCCAACATGGAGATGTGGCGTTGGATGCCCAACGACATGGGCACGCAAGTTGGCGTCGGCAAGGGTATGTATGTGTTCAACAACATCCCTGAGTTCATGCAGTACGTCTACAAAGATGGTCAGGTCGTCCGTACTGAGAAGATTGTTGCGGGGCAGCTGGACAAGCAGAGCGCCATCTTCTCACGGCCGCTGAAGTTCGTGGTGCTGCGCCCACAATGGCGCGTACCTGAGAGCATAAAAGTCAACGAGCTTTGGCCCAGCCTGAAGCGCGGCGGGTCTTACATGCGCAAGTTTGCGTTGGAGGTTGAGACCAAAGACGGCGCCAAGGTCGACTGGAAGACAATCGATTGGTCGAGCACTGACATTCGCGAGTACGAAGTGGTGCAGCCGTCTGGACCAAAAAGCGTGCTCGGGCATGTAAAGTTCTCGTTCCCCAGCCAGCACACCATCTACATGCACGATACGCCGGACAAATACATGTTCAACGCGTCCCGTCGCACGCTCAGCCACGGTTGTCTGCGCGTGCAGAACCCGATGGAGCTGGCCCGCATGATCCTGAAAGAGGACAAGGGCTGGGACGCAGAAAAAGTCGCTGAGCTGGACAAGGCCGGCCCCATGAACAACGAGATCGCCATCGACAAGCGCATCCCGATCCACCTTGTGTACTTCACGCAATGGGTGACGGATGAGGGCAAGCTGAAATCGTTCGCGGATGTCTACGGCCACGAGAAGCGCGTCATCCAGGGGCTCGATGGCAAGTGGGACGCCATCGACCACGGCTACGACCATCTGGCGCCGGTCGAGGTCCGTGGCGGCGGCGATGTGGTGGCGGCGGGGGATGGGGCGGTTGTGACCACAAAGGGGTCGAAGCGCAAGGGCAAGACGGAGGACGGTTTTGGCGATTTGCTCAGCGCGTTGTTCGGTGGGCCGTGATGGTTCCGGACGCCGACTTGCCAACAGCGGGAACGTATGGTGATTTCACCATAGAATTCTTAGAAAATGCCTGACATCAAACCAGTCCGTTGGATTGCGAGTAGTAAAAGCGATCTAAGTTCAATGCCAAGTGAAGTTCGAGATCGCGTTGGTCAAGCGCTGTTCTTTGCCCAGGCCGGCGGCAAGAGTTCGGTCGCGCCGATGTTGTAGAGGTCATCGCAAGACAGGATGGAGATGCCTTTAGGTTGATCTATACTGTGAGGTTCGAAAAGGCCGTTTACGTTCTTCACGCCTTCCAGAAGAAATCGAAGAGCGGAATTGCGACACCCCAGCATGACATGGAACTGGTGCGGTCACGCTTGAGGCTGGCCCAAGTGGACTATCAAGAGTGGGTGAGCGCCAAAGGTAAGGTATGAGCAAGATGTCATACGCGGAAGAGAGTTCCGGCAATGTGTTTGCCGATATCGGTTTGCAAGATGCAGGCGCCAAGTTTGTAAAAGCGCAGCTTGCTTTTTACTTATCAAATCATATCAAGGGTCTCAAACTGACCCAGGCCGCTGTTGGTCAGATACTAGGATTGTCCCAGCCAGATGTTTCGCGGCTGGTAAATGGTCGGCCAACAGGATTTTCGACGGATCGATTGATTGAACTGCTAGACAACCTTGGCCAGGACGTCGACATTGCGATCCGGCCTAGAAAATTGCCAACTCGCGTTCACGTTCCGGAGTACGAAGCGGCGGAGTAGTCAAGCCCTACGCCCGCGCCAGCTGGCTGAACGAGATCAGCTGCCGGCGCTTTTCGTCCCACAGCGTCAGGTTCACGTGGCCGAAGCTCTCCAGCAGCGTCAGCCGTTTCACATTGGCCAGCTCCGGATGATCGCGCAGCACGCGGCCGAGGCGGTAGTACGGGATGCGGGCATACAGGTGGTGCACATGATGCACGCCGATGTTGGCGGTGAACCAGCGCAGCACCAGCGGCAAGTCGTAGTGCGAACTGCCATAGAGCGCCGCGTCGTGGAACGACCAGTTCGGATCCTGGTCCCACACTGTGTCTTCGAACTGATGCTGCACGAAAAACAGCCAGACGCCGATCGATGATGCGATCAACACAATGGGTAGATGCACGACCAGGAACGGCACGACGCCGAAGAAATACATCATGACGGCCGAGCCAACCAGAATGGCGGCGTTGGTGCCCATGGCGCTCACCCAGTCGCGCAGGCCTGAGCGGGTCAGTTCGGCCGGCAGGCGGTTGCGCAGCATGAACACATAGGCCGGGCCGACTCCGAACATGACGGCGGGGTGGCGGTAGAGCCGGTATTTGACGCGGCCCCAATAGGACAGCGCCCGGTACTCGGCCACCGTCAGCGTGTTGATGTCGCCAATGCCGCGCTTGTCCAGATTGCCCGAACTGGCGTGGTGGACGTTGTGGCTGTGCCGCCAGACGTCATAGGGCGTCAGCGTCAGCACGCCGATCACCCGTCCGACCCAGTCGTTGGCCGCGCGCACGCCGAAGAACGAGCCGTGGCCGCAATCGTGCTGGATCAGGAACAGGCGCAACAGCAGGCCGGACGCCGGGATAATGAGCGCAAGGGTCAGGAAATAGCTGACCGACAACGACAGCCAGGCCAACACCCACAAGGCGATCAGCGGCACGGCGGTTATCGCGATTTCGAGAATGCTGCGCGCAGTGTCGGGCTCCCGATACTTGGCCAGAATATGCATCCAGTCGCGAGCAGGTTTCAAGGCAGCCTCGGAGCGTATTTCAGCCAAGGAAAGTCTCGCGCGTTCTGACTTGGGTTCGACGGCAAACGCCATCCCGCCCAGAATCACCCTCAGTCCCCGGGCAAACCTTAACGAAAACAAAGAGTCCCGTCGATGGCCGTGCGGGGGCATGCGGCGAAGCGCGGCATACAGGGCCGTCTTGAGCGAGGATAATGGCGTGACGACGTTGTCCGTGTGGCGCGGGAATGCCATGGTGCCGCCGCAAATCCTTATCTCAGCGCGAGTCACTCCCCATGAAATCCAAGCGTATGACCGTCGCCGACCTGCGCGCCCAGAAGGGCAAGCGCCAGATGTCGATGCTGTTTGTCGACACGCCGGACGAGGCCGCCGCAGCGAACGCCGCCGGCATCGACATTCTCTCGATCATCGACCCGGTCTGGACGCCGGCCATGCGCGAGGCGGCGGGCGACTGCTTCGTGCAGGTGGGCATGCTCTACGGGCCGAACGCAACATACGAGGACTATCTGCGCACGGCCCACCGGGGCTACGCGCTGGGCGGCGACGCCTTCTACTGCGCTGGCAGCATCGACACCATCACCCGACTGGCGGCCGAAGGCATCCCGGTCATCAGCCATGTCGGCCTGATCCCGAGCAAGGCCACCTGGACCGGCGGCTTCAAAGCGGTCGGCAAGACGGCCGAGAGCGCGATGGCGGTGTTCCGGCACGTCAAACAGCTGGAAGCGGCCGGCGCCATCGGCGCGGAGCTGGAAGTGGTGCCCGACCGGGTGGCCACTGAAATTTCCAAGCGCACCTCGCTGGTCATGCTGTCGATGGGCGCAGGCCCCGGGGGCGATGCGCAATATCTGTTCGCCGAGGATGTGCTCGGCTACACGCGCGGGCACAAACCCCGGCATGCCAAGCAGTATCGCAACTTCCGTTCGGAATACGAGCGGCTACAGCAGGAGCGCGTGGCGGCGTTCAAGGAATTCAAGGCGGATGTGGATTCTGGCGCCTATCCTGCGCCGGAGCATCTGGTGCCGATCGCCGATAAGGAGTTTGCGGAGTTTTTGAAGCAACTGCCGGCGTGATGGTTTCCGCGCGCGGCGGACGTTTTTCCTCTCGCCCTACTTCAGGGGGAGAGGAGACCGCGTCTGGCAGCGCGTTTCAGCGCAAGAGCCACGCGGTCGGTGAGGGGCAGCCGCTTGCTCCGAACTGTTGAGGCCTGTACGGAGCTTGCGGCTGCCCCTTGCATGTCGCTAGTTTCCTCGGCTTCGCCTCGGAGCGACAT
>JANMVX010000278.1:0-3069 GCA_031393505.1 Hyphomicrobiaceae bacterium
CCGAAGGGGCGTCTGCAGATGAGGCGGTACGGATCGCCGAAGAGTTGAAACCGCATTTGATCTGTCTCGATGTCAACATGCCGGGCGGCGGCGTTGCCGCGGCGGCGCGCATTGCCGCGACTGCGCCGGATGTGCGGACGCTGATGTTCTCGTTCCGGCAGGACCTTGATATTGTCCAGGCCTGTCTTGCGGCGGGCGCAGACGGCTATGTCGTGAAGGGCGTCTCAGGGCCGGAATTGGTGGCGGTGGTGCGCAAGATCCTCGCCGGCCAACGGCACATCGATCCCAAGCTGGCGACGCTGCTTGGCGCAAATCCCGTCACGCGGTCCCTGACCATCGGCGAGTTGGTCGGCGCCGAGGCCTGAGGTTGGCCGGGGCGCCGGGTGGAATGGCACGAAACCAGCATCGGAGGCGACAGAGTTGCGGCCAACCCGATCTGGGAGTGACATGACATGGCTTTTGGCGTGGTCTCGAAGGCGGGCCTGAGTCGTTGTTTCAGGTTCGCTTGCCTGTTTCCGGCGTGCCGGCGCTGCGAAGAACAACAAGCGTCTCGCAATGGCCAAGCCGGCTTTACCCTGGTTGAAATGCTGGTTGTGTTGGGCATCATCGCCCTGATCGCCGCTCTGGTGGGACCACAGCTGATCAAATATCTCGGCAAGGCCAAATCCGAGACGGCGTCGGTGCAGGTCGGCAATCTGACCAGCGCGCTGGAAGTCTATTACCTCGACAACGGCCGCTATCCGACGTCCCAGGAGGGCCTCGGCGCGCTGATGCACGCCCCGCAGGACGCCAAGCGCTGGAACGGCCCCTATCTGCGCAAGGCCGCGGGGCTGGTTGATCCGTGGGGGCGGCCGTATGTCTATCTCTCGCCGGGCGGACATGGCGAATTCGACATCGTCTCGCTGGGCCGCGACGGCCAAGCCGGCGGCGCCGGCGACGACCGCGACATCGTCAGCTGGTGATGGGTCGGTCCCGGTGCCGCAACCGGCGTCAGCAGGGTGACAGTTGCGCCGGTGGCGTCGCTGGAACAGCTGGCCGTTCGCCGCGAAACCAGCGCCGGATTTCGATTTTCTGACGTTTGGGGTCGATGATCTCGACGATGGCCTCGCGCACGTAGTGCGCGCCCGCTGGCGTCGCCGCCGCCGCCCGGATGGTGAACACGCTCGGCGCCGAGAGGGCGATGAAAGCAGGCGGAACCGCGCCAGCTTTGGCCGTCGACCCGGGGCTCATTGTCAGGGCACTGAGCATGGCCGGCGTCGCGAGGCGCGGATCGATACCGGACGCGCTCGAATGCACCGTCACCAGGGGCCGCAGCTTCGCCGCCAGGTCAGGCGTCAGGCCCAACACCGCGCCCAGTTCCTCAACGGCGGCGAACGGAGCATTCTTGGGGCCGCCGCCAAGGCCGGCGCGGCGATAGTCCTCGGCTTCAGCGCCATTCAACCGCCGCAGATCGTCGGCGTCGCGGAAATCGGCGATCTTGTCGACCAGCCCCGCCGCGTCTATGCCGCGCCCGCCGGCGCCAGACAGCAGTCGGATCAGCAAGGCGTCCGAGGCCGTGTTCAGATCCACTTTGCCGGTCTCGCTCTCGATAGTGACCGCCACCGTGCCGAGCGTTCCCACGCGGCAAGAGCGTTGCACGCCATCGATCGCCACCGGCGACACGGTGCCTGGGGCGGCGAGGAAACGGCCAAGATTGAGGATAGCAAGGCGCGCGCCAGAATCGGCCAAGGCCTCGGCCTCGGCATTGTCGACGCCATTGGCCGCAATCAGAGCGGCGGTGCGCGACGCGGAGGTGAGCGCGGTGGCCGTGGCGGCCAACAGCGCCAGGGCCCAGATCACCACCACCAGCGTAAAGCCGCGCTCGCCCGCCCGCCCGTTCTCAGCGCAGGATGCGCATGATGTTGTCGGTCCGGGTGGGTTTGCCCTTGTGGAACGACTGCAGCGGCAGGTTGAGCTGCCGGCGGAATTCCTCGGTGACGGAGCGCGCCTCAGCTTCATTGCGAACGACCGTGGGGTGGATGAAGATCATCAGTTCGGTGCGCTTGATGGTATCATCCTTGTTCTTGAACAGATTGCCAAGAATGGGAACATCACCAAGAAGCGGTATCTGATCGCGGCTCAGCGTGTTGCGCTGCTGGATCAGGCCGCCAAGAGCCAGGCTGTCGCCATCGTTAACGGCGACGGTGGTTTTCACCCGGCGCTGCTGGATGGTTGGCGAGTCGAGCTTCGACGAGGTGGTCGGGATGACGTCGCTCACCTCCTGCTCGATCTCCAACACGACGCGCCCGCTGTCGCTGACGCGCGGCGTCACGGTGAGCAGCACGCCGGTGTTGCGGAACGAGATGGTGTTCACCACCGGCGCTCCGGGCGAGGTCACGGCGGTGGCCGATTGGGTGGCGATAGGCACGTCCTCGCCGACCTGCAAGGTGGCCTTCTTGTTGTCCAGCACCATCAGGGTCGGGGCGGAAATGACGTTCACGTCGGTGATTTCGGCCAGCGCATTCAGTGCGACCTTCACACTGACCGAGTCGAGGAAGTAGGAGAATCCGGGGAACACGGACTTGACCGCTCCGCTCGCAGCGTCGGTAAAGGATGCCGTGCTGTCGCCCTTGTTGAAGAACCAGCGCAGGCCGAAGCGCAGTTCATCGTTCAGCGTCACCTCAGCGATCACCGCCTCCAGCAGCACCTGATTGGGGACGGAATCGATCTGCTGCAGGATGGCCAGGATTTTCTGGTAATTTTTGCGCGTGGCGCGGATCAGCACCGAGTTGTTGGCCTCATCGGCGACCACCGTGATGGCCGCGCGGTCGCCCTCGCCTTGCGCCGCCGCATCTGCTGCAACGGCCGCCGCATTGGCAATATCGCCCCCGGTATCCGCCGACACGGGAGCGTTGGCCAAGTCGGACGCCGCCGCTGCATCCGACGCCAGAGCGGTCTTGGCGGTCGAGCCCGGCGCCACCGCATCGACTTTCGCCGCGACCGCCAGGCTATCCTTGCCCTCGTTGCGATAGATGCCCTTGAGCAGCTGCGCCAGTTCGCCCGCCGGCCGGTTCTGGATATGGTAAACGA
>JANMVX010000316.1:0-15219 GCA_031393505.1 Hyphomicrobiaceae bacterium
GCTGTAGGCGAGGGTGTTGCCGGGCGTCGCGACCTGAGTCAGGCGCGACAGTGCGTCGTAGGCGAAGCTCTGGGTCTGGCCCTTGGGGTCGAGCGAGGCGACGCGGTTGTCGCGGGGATCGTACGTGAACGCCCATTGCTGGCCCAGCGGGTTCGAGCGCCGGACCGCCCGCTTCAAGAGGTCGTAAGTGAACGTGGTGGTGTGGCCGTTGGCGTCGGTGACGGCCGTGACATTGTCCTGCGGGTCGAGCGTCACCACGCGGTCCTGTCCCAGCGCGTCGGTGACCTTGGTGAGGCGGTTTGCCGCATCATAGGTGAAGCCAGTGACGGCGTTGGCGGCATCCTTTTCGGTCAGCTTGTTGCCGTCGGGATCGTAAGTGTAGGTCATCAGGCCGGAGGCGGGATCGCTCACGGTGGCGAGCCGGCCCATCGGGTCGTAGGTGCGGGTCTCGATGACGCCCGTGGGATCGGTCTTGCGCGTGAGATTGCCGGCGAAATCGTAGAGCCAGGTGGTCGCGCCGCCCTCGCCGTCGGTCTCGGTGCGCGGGCGGTTCATGGCGTCGTAGCTGGTCGTAGTCGTGCGCTGCTCGGCCAGCCCCTCGGCTTCGATGCGACTGAGGATGTTGCCGCGCGTGTCGTGGACATAGCGTGTGAGCGTGCCGGCCGCGTCGGTCAGGGTCGCGAGGTTGCCTTTGGCGTCATAGGTGCCGGTGGTGACGGCGCCGTTCTTGTTGGTGGCGGTGAGCTGGCGGCCGCGCGGGTCGTAGGTAAAGGTTTGGGTTTTGCCGGCTGCGTCGGTGGTGGACGTGAGGTTGCCGCGCGCGTCGTAGGCCTTCAGCGTGATGAGGCCCGCAGGATCGGTGATCGACGTGACGAGGCTGAAGTCGGGATCGTAGGCATAGAACGTTGAACGCGCCAGCACAGGGTCGCCGACGGCCTCGTCCAGGCGGGTCATGTTGCCCTTGGCGTCGTAGGCCATGCCCGATACGACCGACGAGGCTTGCACAGTCCGAGCATTGGCCTGAGCGGACGAGGGTTGGGTGACGCGAACTGCGAGACCATTGGCATCGCGGTCAACGGTCGTAACCCGACCGATCGGATCGGTGATCTTCAGCGGCAGCCCGAACTGGTCGACCTCAGTGGTGGTGATATTGCCGCGACCATCCGTGACCGTTGTGATGCGATCTTCAGGGCGCACGAACGGGGCGGGATTGGCTGAAGTGCCGGCGCCGTTGAGATTGGCGATGCCGAGCGTCTTGCTGGCCTGAAGCGTGACCGAAGCCCCATCCGACAACGTCGACCCCGACCAGCGGCCATCCGGACCATAGGTGTTGGTGGAGGTGTAGCCGCGCTTGGAGGTCTGCGAGATCATGCGGTGCTGATCGTCATAGGCGAAGCTGCGCGTGGTTCCGTCGGGGTCGGTGACGCTGGTGAGGTCGCCAGCCGCGCTGTAGGCGAAGCTGGTAATGCGGCCGTCGAAATGCGTCAGCTTGGTGAGCTTGCCGTTGGTGTAGTCGAACTCAACCCCGTCGCCGAACGGATCGTTAACGTCGACCAGGTTGCCCTGGGCGTCATAAAGGTAGCTGGTCTTGTTGCCGTTGCGATCAATCATCGCGTTCTGACGCAGCTGCGGATCAAAGGTGACCTGGACGCCATCCTTGAAGGTGCGGGCGTAGGTGCCGTCGGGTTGCTTTTCGAGCCGGCTGAAGTCGCCATCGGGAACGGTGAAGCGGTCGGCGAGGATGGTTTTGGCGGGGACCTTGATTTGGACGTTGTCGAGGCCCGAGACGCCAAAGCCGCCGCTGGAGATCGTCAAGCTTACTGGATTGGCGAGGGTTACGGCGAATGCATAAGCCGATGCGGGTGAACCGGATGAACCGTCGAGCCAGCCGCCGGCGTCGTGAATTGGAACAACAAAATGGGTCCATGCGCTGCCCGCGGAATACGCCAGCGGAAACACAAAGCGCCCGCCGGCCCCATTGAGCACCAAGCCGTTGGCTTGCCCGCCCCGGACAGGAACTGGGGAGGCCGCCCCAGGCAGGATCTGGTCAAATGTGATCCAACCATTGTAGCTGCCAGAAAGAGCGGCAAGGAACGCTAGTGGCGCTTGCCATCCAGTTCCACCAACTGGAGGAAAGCTCGCGCTGATGTACCCCCCTGACTTGCCGCCAGTGGGGGACTGATTGACGGACGTTGCGGCCTGCTGGGCTATCCATCCGTGGTCTGAGGCGTCGAACGTATGAGACAACGGAACATCGACAGCGCCTATGGTAATGACGCGGAACTGATCGACTTGCTGGCTGCTCAGAAGTGAAAAATGCACTGATCGCAGGTCGGGATCGATGGTCAACAAATCTTGACCGTTGATCGGCATCTCAAAGCCACGCAGCGCGTCGCCGGTTGGATATTCCGTGTTTGCATGACCAAGCAGAGCATCGGTTTCACTGAGGCCGCCATCCGTGTATTCGACCGCCAGGATGTCGTCGCCGAACGACACGCTACCGCTCGTCGAAATGAAGCTGGACGGGGCGCCCAACGGGTCAAAATGAAAGAAATGGCTATGAACAATGGTCCCCTCGGGGATTCTGCCGACGACAGGTCCTTGACTGCGGGCGTAGTAAGTGACCGGCGCGGTCGCCTCGACAAAAATGCTGCGCGCTAGCTTGGTGTTGTATTTTTCGGCAAAAACGACAGCGCGGTTGTTGTCCTCGGTGGCTCCGAACCGGACGGAACGAGGCGGCGTTTTGACGACATTCGCATTACCGGTATCGTCGAGCTTGGTGGTTGGAAGCAGCGCCTGCGTGCTGCCGTCGCCATTGGCGATGATCATCGAACCGTCTGGTTGAGCAATGAGCTTACTCAATCCGTCCAATGTCCAGCCCGGGCCAAACGGACTGGCGGTCTCGTTCCGCACCAAGACATTCCCGGTCGCTATGCTGGTGATGGTTGCGCAACCATGAAGGGCGGCTGTTCGCAACCGGTAGGGGTACATGCCTGTCGGCAGCACACGCGCGTTGAATTGCAGCGCCTGACGAATTGACGCTCCCTGATTGTTGCCGACGGTCTGTAGAGCCGGAGTTCCCGTCTTGAATGGGGTCGACGTGTTGGTGCGAACTGGACCCGTCATATCAACGCCGCCAATGTCGAGGCGGCTCGACAATGTCTGGGGAACGCCAGAGTTCGGCTGCAGACCAATGTCTTCCATGACAACCGGCGCCGGGGCTGCCGAGGTGGAATTGTAGACGAAATTGAGCGCCCGATTGACGCCCAGCGACATGTGGTTTGCGGTCGGGAGGCGCGTACCGAAGTTCCCCTCGCCAAGCTCGCTAGGCAGGAACGTGAACTGGTTCAGATCCCGGCTTGCCGCGGCCTCCTGCGCAACTGGCACAACCGCGATGAGACCGGCGCCATGAAATCCGCCGAGGATTTGCTGAACCGCAATCTCGGCTCCCGACACGGTGCCGCGGCCGATCTGTTGGAAACGCGCGAGATTGCGATCCATCTGCCAAATCTGGACTTCTGTACCGACGGGTAGACCATCGGAATTCGGCAACTTGAGGTTGGATGTTGACAGGAATAGCTGTGATGGACGCGTCGTGATCGAGATCAGTTGGCACGTCGAGAACGTCTCGGGAAACAGCCCCAGATACGGCTCGGATGATACCAACGAAATATCAACACCGAAGGGCGCCACGTCATTGGATCGGCCCGTGAAGGACACGCCAATAGCCGGGTTCGACACCAGTTGGTCGATGCCAGGAGCATACGGAGCGTTTGACGGCTCGCGCGCCAAATAAAACGGCGAACTGGCGACGGTCTGCGGTGACGCCCCCAAAGTGATCGGATAAATCGCCTGCGTATAGTGCAAGCCATCCGGAGACAAAGATGCAGTCGTTCCATCAACGTAGAATCGGAACCTGACCTGATCGACCGCCTGATCAGAATTCGGATCAATATTTCCGACGGTGAACGAGCCCGTCGAATCGGTTGTTGTTGCGAAAAATTCGTTGCCGTACAACAGGCCTCGGATTATTGCGCCGACGACGGGAAGCGGGTTTCCAGATCCAGCGGTACTGCCGTCGAGTACCCGCCCCGTGAACGTCTTGTAGCCTCCCGCGACTGGCGCCGCGACAACGAACGAAATCAATTTGGAGTCTTGTGACGTGCCATCCGATACGATGAACGAGACAGACTGCTGTCCCACCTGCGAAAGGGCTGGCTGATAGACAATCTCGCCAGTCCGACTGTCCAAGGTCATACCTTGTGGAAGCGGCAAGGGCAGGGCGGTAAAACGCAAGGGATCATTGTCCGTATCGGCCGCATGCAGTTGGACGACAACTTTGGACCCTGCCTCAACCGCTATAGGGGCGACCGCTGAAAGTACCGGCGGATGATTTCCAGCGGCCACCTGCGCTGCCGCATAAGTCGTGGTCGCCGCTGCAGACGAGGCCAGCCCATCGGACACAACTAAACTGACCACATAGTCGCCAGCGACATCGGCCCGGAAGGACGGTGCGACAGCGGCCGGATCCGAAATCGCTGCGGCGCTCCCCGAAGGTCTCGAGGTCAGACTCCAGGCATAACTCAGCGCGTCGCCGTCGGGATCGCTCGAACCGCCGCCGTTCAAGGCCACGAGATCGCCTGCCAGGATGCCCTTTCCGGCGCCGAGCGACGCGATTGGCAGCCGGTTCGGCGCGGTGATCGTGATCAAAGACGCGGCTGAATCCACCAATCCGTCGTTGACCACCAGCTGCGCTTGATAGGCGCCACGCTTATCCGGCGTGAATTTCGGAGCGACGGTTGTCGCGCTTGCCAAAGCAGCCTGGCTGCCAGAGGGGAGCGCCGCCAAAGACCATCGATAGGTCAACGGATCGTTGTCCGGATCGGACGACGCTGAACCATCCAATTGGGCCATTTCGCCGACAAACACGCTGCGGCTCGAACCACCAATTGCCGTCGGCGGCGCGTTCGTAACCATGATCGCGACCGTGCGCGGCTTGCTCAGAAGCTGTCCATCCGAAACAATCAATTGGGCGACATAGAGACCCAATTTGTCGGGCACGAGCGAGGCCTGCGCCAGGGTCGAATTTGTCAAAGCCGCGCTGCTGCCGGACGGGCGAAACAACAGCGACCAGCGGTAGGTCAGGGCGTCGCTGTTGGCGTCAAGCGACGTGCTGCCATTGAGTACCAGGGATTGCCTCCGATAGCCGGTCAGCTCTACGCCGGGCCGAGCTACCGGCGCGATCGGTCCCGTTGAAACCAAGACGGGGCTGGCAGACGATCCCACGCTGTCGGTCGCGACAACCTGGAACACGCCAAAAACCTGCGCGCTTGCCGATGCAACCGGTGTGGCATCGGCAAAAATTTGAACAATCGCGCTCGCCGACGCCCGCTGCAGGGCGCCCTCCATCAATTTGTGGACGGCTGATCCGGTCGCGAATGGGCTCAAGACAAAGAGGTTGGTTCGGGACGGCAGAGTGTAACTCGCCGTGTAGCTGCCGCCCACCGCGCTGAGTTGCACGCTGCGTGGCCGCGAAGACGAGTTCCGGATGCGCCAGATGGTGACAGGTGCGCCAGCGAAACTGGTCGCTCGGCCAAGCGAGGTCAACTTCAAGCCGCCGTCGTCTTCGGACTCGTCTCCTGCCAATGGCGTCGAGACCGGCCCCAGAAGCACCGCTTGATTGAGCGGCAACGAACCATTGGCGAGTGTCACATCGGTGGCGATTGCGGCCGGGGTCGCAAGCGTCGCGGTTTGCGTCGAGCCGGGCGCGCCCAACCCCAGCAGCGACCAACGGTATTGCAGCCCCGAGCCCGTTGCAGCGATTGATGCGGCAGCCTCCAGATGAGCTACATGCGCGGCGCTGGCCAATACGTCCGGCCCTGCATCGGCCGACAGTGGAACCGCAGCGGTCGACAAAACCAGCGTGTCATAAGATACCCAGCCGGTAAGATCGGTGGTCCTGAGTTGTGCGATGTAACTGCCCGCTACATCAATTGGCAGATCGGGCCGCGCCGATCCCGGATTGCTCAGCGCCGCCGCGCTACTGGCAGGGCGCGACAGCAGCGACCATTGATAGGTGATCAGATCGCCATGCGCATGGGTTGAAGCCACGCCATCAAGCCGAACGGTTGAACCGGGCGTGATCTTGCGGGACGGGCCAACGTTGGCGACAGGGCCGACTTGTCCCATCTGTCCGGCCAAGCCGGCCGCGATAACAACCGTGTCGTAGGACGTTTGCAAAGCAGTTGAAGCCGAACACGCCTCACTGGAGCTGCCATGCTGAACGCTCGAACTCGACCCTTCGTGCTCGTCATCGCAGTCGCGTTCCTGGTCACTGGCCGACGATGAACTCGAGGCCGTTTGCAGCCTGTCGCTCACGGCGACTTGCACCACATAGTCGCCGGCGACATCCGGGATCAACGCCACTCGCCCAAGTGCGGGCGCTCCCAAAGCAGCGGCGCTGCCAGCCGGCTTTGACAGCAGAGACCAGCTTGACGTCAGACGGTCGCCGTCGAGATCGGTTGAGTTGAAGGCATCCAGACGAACGCTCATGCCTACGGAGACCGGGCGATCAGCGCCAGCATTCGCAACCGGCGCCGAATATCCGCGCTGAAATGTAACTTTGATCGGGCCGCTGGATTTGCCAAGGGCATCGGTGACAGTCAGCGCAACAACATAGGTTCCCGCGCGGTCGGGGTTGATGCTGGCGCGAGCCGACGTCGCATCAACAAGCGCTGCCGCCGACTGTGCGGGGCGACTGACCAGAGCCCAAGAATAACTCAGCCGATCACCGTCACTGTCAAATGACTTGCTGCCGTCGAACAGAACAACGCCATCGCTGGCCCGGCGCGAGCTGCGCGCAACGGGTACTGGCGCTTGGTTGTTGGTGGAAACCGTCACGAGAACTGGCGTGCTGCTCTTGCCGCCGCCCGACACCACCAGACTGACGACGTAGTCACCCGCTCGATCAGGCGTGAAAACCGGTCTGGGCAATGAGATGCCGACCAGTTGTGCGCTGCTTCCAATCGGCGCCGAAATCAATTGCCAAGCATAGGACAGCGCCGCCCCGGACGGGCTGACAGAAGCGCCACCATCTAGCACAACGGGCTGGCCCAGGGCGATCCGCGTCGCCACCCGACTCGCGGCGATAGGCGTCAGTTGTGTGCTCGACGACGCGATTGCCTTGTCAGTAAAAGCCAGACCTAGGCACACGAGAGTCGCGAGGAACCAAACGGCTAGGTTCAGCCCAAACTGGCGCGTACGATGCGGTCTACGACCGCCACACAGGGCATCAGCGAAGCCCGCAGTCGTCACTTGAATGAGGTTTGAAGACGTGTCGATTGACCCGACGGCACGCACTACCTGAAACATAATACGCTCCCCGAGTGAACGCGCGCCGTTTAGCAACGGGGATTGTCAGCTGCAAGACAATCAGGGTTGCAAATGCACGTATTTGTGCGATGTGTTGCAACTGTGCATTTCGAGATTGGCAACGGCGGAGGCAGAGCATCGTCCCGAAAATGTCGTCGACCTGTGCATTTGCCGTTCAAAAATGAGATCACAATCGCGGCGACTCTCGGCTTGGCCGTGCCCGAGCCAGCGTGGTCGTTTCAAACACGCAATACTGATGTCGCCATAGCGGACAAAGCGAAAAAGGCGAGACCTCAACAAATATTCGGAAGCCGAAACGGCTAAGCGCGGCCGCTCCGAAGCGCCCCTATCACATACTCGCAGAAGATCCCAAAGTCGGCTTCTAGTGTAAGCTGACGTTTGGTTGCCGATTTTGCACGATCATCCAGTGCGCGTGATGGGCAAAGAACAGCCCTCCCCCACCAAAGCGTGACTTTCTCTTATGGTATCAGAAAGCGGTCATCGGGCAACACGGCCCGACGATCGGCAGCCTGTCGCAATCAGAACACCTCGAAGGGAGCTGCAGAAGGCAGCTTCCTCTGTATTGCAACGTGTCCAATGGGCGTGAGGAACGCCTTGGACAACGCAAAGAGGGCACCTGGCTCCGGTGTCAGAGCCTGGCGCGGTGCACGCGCTTTCGTGCGTGATGATTGCTTTCAGCACATCGCTGATTTGGATCGGTGTCGCCGCAGTTGCAACCCTGAGCTGTAAGCGCGATCACTCGATCAATCGGACGGATCGTCGGAATACCGCCCGTACGGAGCCCCAGCGAACCTGCCAACGCCCGTCATTTTGCTACCCAGGTGGAACCCAGAGCACTTTTGGCTGTTTGGGCGCTTCAGCTAAGTGCTTGAAAACGGTGGTTGCGGGGGCTGGATTTGAACCAACGACCTTCAGGTTATGAGTGGAATAAATAGTGAACAAATAGAGAAACATGACAGAACACAAAAACAGACAAATTTGCCAATATTGCCAGTCACTTGATTGAACTTCCAGCGCTTTTCCAGAACATGTCAACTCTAGCTGTTTTGCGACCCATGTGCTACACAAATGGACCTTCAGTCTTTCTTGGGTAGCAATCGTTTGACCTTCAGGCATATTTTTGTGTTGCCGAGGAGCCCCGAGAATGACCTTCAGTCTTTGTCTTGCGAGGGTCGCACCCATGGGCCAGCCGTTCACTGATCTGATGCTGCGCAAGCTCACCGCGGGCGGACGCGAGCGCTACGAAGTGTGGGACCAGCGCATCCCCGGTTTCGGGCTGCGCATTTCCAAGGCTGGCACCAAGACGTTCATGCTGGTCTATCGTCACCGCGGCCGGTCGCGGCGGATGACGATCGGTCGCTATCCTGTGCTGTCATTGAGTGAAGCCCGGGACAAGGCGATCGATGCCTTGCGTCAGGTCGAGGCCGGAACCGATCCGATCCTCGAAGCTGAGAAGGCCGTCGATACGTCCCTTCAGTTCGATGCAGTCGTCGACGAATTCGTTGAGAAGCACTGCAAAATTCACAACAAGCCAAGCACTGCGCGTGAGACCGAGCGTGCGTTGAAGAAGCACTTCGTCTCGCGGTGGGGCAAACGTGACATCCGCGATATCCAATCGGGCCATATCAACCAGATCCTCGACAAGCTCGTCATGGGCGGCACGCCGATCGAGGCCAATCACGTGCTCGCCAACCTCAAAACCCTGTTCAGCTGGTGTGTCGATCGCGACATGCTGGCCATTTCGCCATGCCACAAGATTCGCAAACCAGCGAAACAAAACTCCCGCTCGCGGGTGCTCACCGACAACGAACTCATGAGGGTGTGGCGTGCTTTTGACGCTGAGGGCTATCCCTTCGGTTACATAGGCAAGCTGCTCATGCTGACCGCCCAGCGTCGCGGCGAGGTGACTGAGATGCGCTGGTCGCAGATTGACGCGGATCGCAAGATTTGGACGATCCCATCGGAGTTGGCAAAGAACAGCCGTGAGCACATGCTGCCATTGACCGACGGGGCTCTCGCCATCCTGAAATCCGTGCCGCGGCTCAGCGACAATCGTGTCTTTCCGGCGCGGAACAATGACGTGAACGCCATTAGTGGGTTTACGCGAGCCAAGCTCAGGTTCGACAAACTCTCAGGCGTCGACGAGTGGACGATCCACGATCTTCGGCGCACGGTCGCGACCGGTCTGGCCATGCTTGGCGTTGCGCCGCACGTCATCGAGCGCGTGCTCAATCACGTTTCGGGGACATTTGCTGGCGTCGCCGGGGTCTACAACCGCTTCCAGTACCAGGAGGAAATGCGGGCGGCCCTGGCTTTATGGGAGCGGCATGTGACCAAACTTGTCGCTCCGTCCAACGGGGACGCGAAAGAGCGAGGCCAAGGGGAGGTTAGCACCGATCAGGCCACCGCCGGGCATTGAAGAATTCATGCTACCAATTGTTGCCGGACCCACAACCGCAAGTCATATTTCGAGGAGATGCGCAAAGAGTTGAGGCTGTGGGATGACGGTTTCCAAGCGTGCTGTCGGTCCGCAGGGCGTCGGGCTGGCAGCGTACTTGACCATAACGGCGCCAGCTGGCACGCAAGGCTTCCGGATGAACCGGCAGTGATCGAATACTCAATTAATATGCTATAAAACAGATGGTAATCGCGTTTCGAGCTGTTATATGAGCATCTACGCTGGAATTGGTTGTTGGTCTTCTCAAGAGATGCTACAAACGGTCATGCGCGGGCTGCATGAAGCATTTTTGTGAGCATCAAGAGTGAAGACCTCCAAGGCCAAGACAGCCCTACCGATGCGCGTCAAACGCGCCATCGAGAAGCTCGGCGCCGACATCTCCGTGGCAAGACGTCGTCGCGCCATCAGCCATGGCCTGATGGCGGAACGCGCCTTCATCTCGCCCAGCACCCTGGTCCGCGCGGAGAAGGGCGATCCCGGCGTTTCGCTGGGCATTTATGCCTCGCTCCTGTTTGTGCTCGACATGACGGACCGGCTGTCGGCGCTGGCAGACCCCGCCCACGATCCCGTCGGGCAGGCTCTCGAAGAGGAGCGGCTGCCGAAGCGGATCCGGCAGCCACGAACGGTCTGAGCATGGAACGCGAGCTTATCGTTTATATCGATATCGAGCGCGACCCAGTGCTGATCGGCCGCCTTTGGGCAAGAGAGCGCACCGGCCGCGAGACCTCGTCCTTCGTCTACGATCCGGCCTGGATAAGACGCCGGGGTGCGTTCGCTCTTGCACCATCTTTGCCCCTCACACCCGGCCCCCATCATGCCGCCAAAGGCATGTTGTCCGCCTTATCAGACTCCGCGCCGGACGCTTGGGGACGCAAGCTCATGTTCCGGCAGGAGCGCGCCCGCGCTAAGACGGCAGGCACCGCGCCGCGATCGTTGTTCGAAATCGACTTTCTCGCCGGGGTCGATGACCGGACGCGATTGGGTGCGCTCCGTTTCAAGGATGCAGCCGGCGGTGACTATCTCGCCCATACCGACCGGCCGATACCGCCGCTGATCGACCTGCCGCGACTGCTGTCGGCGACCGGCCGTATCGAGCGCGACCGCGAGACTGACAAGGATCTCCTGCTGGTGTTGGCGCCAGGGACGTCTCTTGGCGGCGCACGGCCGAAGGCGACGGTTCGCGACGGGAACGGCACTCTGCTCGTCGCAAAGTTCCCAAAGAAGGACGACGACTGGCCGGTCACGTTGTGGGAGGCGGTCGTTCTCGCCCTGGCCGAAAAGGCGGGCGTCACCGTCCCGGCTTGGCGACTGGAGTTGATCGCGAAAAAACCTGTCCTGCTGCTCGACCGTTTCGACCGGATCGATGTCGATAGGCGCGTCCCGTTCATGTCGGCGATGACGGCCATCGATGCCACCGACCACGGCGACCAGCGAAGCTATCTGGAGCTGGTCGACGCACTCCGCCAGATGGGATCGAAGCCGGAACTGGACGCAAAGCAACTGTGGCGCCGCGTCATGTTCAACATCCTGGTCTCCAATACCGACGACCATCTGCGCAATCATGCGTTCCTGCGCCAGGCGACCGGATGGCGCCTGTCGCCGGCCTACGATATGAACGCCTGCCCTGTCGATGTGCGGCCCCGCGTCCATGCGCTTGCTATTGATGAAACGGACCCGACGGCCTCTCTCGATACGGCCCTGGCCGTTGCCCCAAGGTTCGGCTTGGCCTTAGCCGAAGCTCGCAGTATAGCAGTCGAGGTCGGTGCCGCTGTTGGCTCGTGGCGCGCGATGGCCAAGAAATTCAAGCTGACGGCCACCGATATTGAACGAATGGCATCGGCGTTCGAGCATGCTGACCTGGCTAGAGTCAATAGGGCCGCCACGAAATCGTGAATGGGAATTGGCGGTTCAGTTTGCATAGATTCTGCGCTTTGTTGTCGCGGCGCTAAGTTTCCATGAGGCGCCATGTGCCGATGAAACCTTCATTTGACGTTGTTCAGCATGCTTCGGCAATAGACTGAAAACAATCGCGATGACTGCGAGCCATACTATGGAAAGATCAGTGGCTTGTTCAAATCTGGCCTGAGAGTGTCAGAGGCGACGCTAGCCGCCTATGGAGCGCTTGTTCGCTCGGCGACCCGGGCAGCGATCCAGGCTTCAATTTCCGTTTGGAGCCAAGCGACGCGGTTGGCGCCAACGCGGACACGGCGGGGGAAGCTGCCGAGTTTCTCCAACCGCAAAATATGTTGTGGGGTATAGGGAACGATCAACCTGAGGTCGCGTCTGGTGATCAGGCGCGGCATCGTAGTTGCAGGGGTGCCGCTCTGCGCAACTGAATTGCCTTGGTCTACACGCGGTGTCTGTCGCTGCGTTGTAGTTATCTTTTGTTTGATCATCACTGTGCTCTCAGTCGGTGTTGAGTATGTTGTTGCTCGTTTGCACGCTTAATGTGGATGCCGACTTTCACGCTCGTCGTGATGACTGCAACTTCATATAGGTGGGCAAGGTAGTGTGTTTCCAGATTCCGTTGCGAAGCCTGCGAAATCGCAAAGGTGGATCGTTCGCTGGCCAAGCTCGAAACTCGGCTCGCAAGCACACATGCCAGCGTGAACATGCCAATTCCCGCCAGTCGCCAATTTGCCAGGTGAGCGTTGGCTTCGACGAGCTGCAAGAGCCACTCCCGACGGGCGGCGGCATAAGGAGCAATTATCGGTGGAGTTCGATGGGCATGTAACTGAAGTGGCAGCGTTTGCTCCTGACCTGCCTTGATGCGACAAAGTTTGGTATCGGGCCGTACAAACCAGATCATCGTGGCGGCTTGCAGCGCGACATTGACTGCGAATGCCACCTGATAGGCCTGGGCTGGATGCACGGCCTCGCGAACTTGCCAAAGATCGACGATTGCTCCCGTTGCCCACTGCACGACGAACGCGGCGCCCAAGTGCAAAAAATGCAGAGCCGTGTTGGCGCGTGCGGAGGCTTCTTTTGGAAAGTAGGACGCCACCATTGTATGGCTGAGAACGCCCGACGCTCCCATCAGCGCGACCAAAGCCCAGCACAAATAGGACGGGATCGGCCAACGCAGGAGGATGCTCAGCTCAGCGACGACCGAAAATAGCGCGATGTAGCCGAATAGCGATTTGGTAGCGAAACCCACTTTACGCAAATGATCAGAGACCATTCCAAGGAGCGTTGCGCCGACGCCGAGCGCCACCGCCATGACAAACAGATGCCAGATCACTGTTTGCCGATCAAAGGCTTCGACTTCGCTCAACCAGGGTGCTGCCCAGAGCCCTTGCATGGCCCAGGCCGTGCCGACGCAGGTTGCGGATAGCGGCGCCAATTTCCAGAAGCGGCGATCCGCATAGATGGCGCGAAGTGTAAGGCGATCCTGGTTGTGCGGCTCCGAACGCTTGGTTTCAGGAACGGTCAAAAAGATGTTCGCGGCACAGATCGCGGTCGCCGTGGCCAATCCGAGGCACACAGCACGCCACCCGAGAGCGTCAACCAAAATGCCGGCAGGCACCGTCGCCGTGATGGCGCCGAGCGCTCCAATGCTGACCAGAAGAGCATTTGCCGTAGCGACTTTGTCTGGCGGGAACCAGACCGCGATCGACTTCAATCCCGCAATCAAAATGGTCGCCAGACCAGCGCCGATCATGACACGACCTAACATCAGAACTGGGAACGAGCCAGCGAGGGCAAAGATGACGCCACCGGCCGCGGCAATCATCAGGCAAACGCTCTGAACTCGACGCGGCCCGTGACGGTCAATGAGAACGCCGATGGGCAACTGCGCAGCTATCAATGCGAGAAAGTAGCTGGAACCGAGCATACCAAGATCGCTCGAACTCAAGTTGAGTTCGCTGGCTAGCGAACTCGCCATCAGTGGGCTGATCAGCCAGAAGACATAGGAGACGTAGTACGCTGCCGCAAAGGGAAGCAGGACAAAGACGATGAGACGCCAGCGCGGCATCGACCGCCGTTTTCGGAGTTTCCTGATTGACGTGCGTGCAATGCTCGGCAACCGCCGCGTCGTTGACGGCCGTTGCATAGCGGGCTGAGGTCGTCTGTTCGACATGGCCGATCACGTTGCCGGCGGTAATGGTTCGTCCCGCTTGGGCCTGCTCCAGACCAGGCGAATGATGCCATCGTCTGTGGCCTCAAGAAGGACACCCCAGACCGGTTGCGGCCAAGTCGGGTCATCGAGCCGAACCCGCAGATAGGATTTCTCCGTACCCTGTTTGGTCTTGCGCCAGGCGGCGCCAATCTCGGTTGCGCCGAGCGTAATCCTGAAGTCGGGGGCGTCACTGTTGGCTTTGTTGTCATTGGCAAGAATCCTGACCTGCGCTCTCAGTGCGAGCGTGCGGATGGTTCCGGCGTAGCCATCTTTGATGGCGGAAAACGTTCCTATCACGGGCATGGGGGTCTCCTTTTGGGTTGGTCAGTTTGGCGTTGCGAGCTGGTAAGGCCTGAGGACGAGGTCTTTGTGCACAATGATGCGCAGCGGCCAGCCGGGCCGAGCGGTGAGGGTTGGCTGCACGTTCAGGTCCCTTTCAACCAGGCGCTGACCGGCGCGGTTGGTCGTCTGACCGGTCGACTCGCGCAGGGCTCGGACGATGTCGCTCTCACCGCCGGTCGCGCCAAATGCCAAGCTTGAGCCGACGCTGAGAACCGTCGAGAGTAGGACGCCCTCCAGCAATTTTCGCGCATGCGCATCGACCTCACCGGCGATCCCGGCATAGCCGCCCGAATCCGTGGCGGGCAGGTTGTCGATGACGATGGATGACCCATCCGGCAAGATGAGGCGTTGCCAGACGATAAGCGCTCGCTCCTGCCCGAAGCTCAGGACGTTGTCGTAAGTGCCGACAAGTCGTGCACCCTGCGGGATCAATAGAAATCGCCCCGAAACACTGTCGAAGACGTTCTCAGTCACTTGAGCTATGACGAACCCGGGCAGATCGGAGTTGAGACCTGTGATGAGGCTAGCCGCAATGATAGTGCCGGCCATCAGTTGGTAGGGCGATGCCAGTGTTTGCAACCGGTGCGGATTGGTGACGCCGGCCGCAGGCGTCGATTTGAGGAAGGCGAGCTTGCGTTGTGGATCGGCAGCCGCGTCGGTGAGTTGAGCGTCGGTGCCTGCGGCGTCGAGCACCGCGGCACGATCATTCGCCTGCAGCGCACCGCGCGCTGAGAGATAGCCGCTGCCCTCCGGAATCCCCGTCGGTATTGAATCGTCGGACGGTAAATGTGCCGGTGGCGAATCGCGCATCGGATTTTTCGGCTGCAACCGAAAGAACACCGGCGCTTCGCGCGCTTGCCCTTCCATGCGCGCGAGGCGTTCCGTCTCGACGCGTTCCGCTTCGACG
>JANMVX010000329.1:0-3544 GCA_031393505.1 Hyphomicrobiaceae bacterium
GGCGACCCGTGGGTCGCCCTCGGGCAGCATGCACGTTGTTAGAGGGCGACCCACGGGTCGCCCCTACGCCTGCTGGGTTCACTTAAACGCGACCTTCAGGATCTCATAGCCCTTGGCGCCCTTTGGGGTAACCACCTCGACCTGGTCGCCCTTCTTCTTGCCGATCAGCGCGCGCGCGATCGGGGAGGTGATCGAGATCTTGCCCTTCTTCACGTCGGCCTCGTATTCGCCGACGATCTTGTAGGTTACCTTTTCCTCGGTATCTTCGTCCTCGAGCTGCACGCTCGCGCCGAATTTCACCGAATCGCCGCCGAGCTTGGAAATGTCGATGACATCGGCGCGGCTCATCTTGTCCTCAAGATCCGCCACGCGCGTCTCATTATGGCCCTGCGACTCCTTGGCCGCGTGATATTCGGCGTTTTCCGAAAGATCGCCGTGGGCGCGCGCCTCGGAAATGGCCGCAATAATGCGCGGGCGCTCGACGGCTTTGAGGCGCTGCAGCTCGGCTTCGAGCGCGGCAAACCCTTCGATTGTCATCGGCACCTTGTCAATCGCCATCGTCAAATCTCCTGATCGCCCGGCCCCCGCATTGGGGCCAGTGACGCGATCTTGCTAGCTTACTGATGAATTGCGCCGACCGTCAAATATGAGGCCAGACGCGGATAACAGGACAATGCTTCACGCGCGACTATGTCGTTCGGCTGACGTAGCTCTGCAAGGGGGCGACCTTCAGATTATTGGCCTTGAGGGCCTTGATCGCCTGCGCCGCGGCAAGCATGCCGGACAGCGTTGTATAGCATGGAATGTGGCGTAGCAAGGCCGTTCTCCTTATGTCCTTACTATCGGAGATCGATTTGGTGCCCGCCGTAGTATTAAATACCAGATCTATATCGCCATTTTTGATCGCATCGACCACGTGGGGACGGCCTTCCAGCACCTTGTTGACAACTTTACACTCGATCCCGTTCGCCTCAAGGTGGCGTTTTGTTCCGCGCGTGCCGAGGATTTTGAACCCCAGCTCGGTAAGTTGCCGGATGGCGGGCAAAACGCGATCCTTGTCAGTGTCCTTGACCGACACGAACACCGTTCCCTTGACGGGCAGCATGGACCCGACGCCGAGCTGGCTCTTGGCGAAGGCCACGGCCATGTCGCGATCGATGCCCATGACTTCGCCGGTCGAGCGCATCTCCGGCCCGAGCACGGGATCGACGCCCAGGAAGCGGCCGAAGGGAAAGATAGCCTCTTTGACGGCGACGTGGTTGAGGGTTTTCTTTTTCAATTTCAGCGAGGCCAGCGTCTCGCCCGCCATGATGCGCGCGGCGTAACCGGCCACCGGCTCGCCGATCACCTTGGCCACGAACGGCACGGTGCGGGAGGCGCGCGGGTTCACTTCGAGAATGTAGATCTCGCCGTCTTTGATGGCATACTGAACATTCATCAGCCCGACCACGCCAAGCGCCAACGCCAACGCTGCTGTTTGTTTCTCGATCTCGGCGATGATGGGCTTGCTGAGCGTATGCGGCGGCAGCACGCAGGCCGAATCGCCGGAGTGGATGCCGGCTTCCTCAATGTGCTCCATGATGCCGGCCACGAACACGTCTTTGCCGTCGCACAGGGCGTCGACGTCAACTTCAATGGCGTCGCTGAGATAGCGGTCGATCAGCAGCGGTTTTCGCGCCGAGACGGTCAGCTCGGACGGGCCGCCAAGCGTCTTCGTTAGCCGGCTGAGATAGGAGTCCACCTGCTCGCTGTCGTGCACAATTTCCATCGCACGTCCGCCGAGCACGAAACTGGGGCGGATCATGACGGGATAGCCAATGCGCTCGGCGATCTTCTTCACTTCGCTCGTCGCGGCCGCGATCCCGCTCTCAGGCTGTTTGAGCTTGAGTTTCGTCACCAATTTGGAAAAACGGTCGCGGTCTTCGGCCAGATCGATGGCGTCCGGAGACGTGCCCAGAATCGGAATGCCAGCAGCCGCCAACGATTCCGCCAGCTTCAGCGGAGTCTGCCCGCCGAACTGCACGATCACGCCCTTCAGCATGCCCTTGCTCTGCTCGACACGGAGGATCTCGAGAACATCCTCGGTCGTCAAAGGCTCAAAATACAACCGGTCCGAGGTGTCATAATCGGTCGAGACGGTCTCGGGGTTGCAGTTGATCATGATGGTTTCGTAGCCCGCCGCCGTCAGCGCGAAGCAGGCATGGCAGCAGCAATAGTCGAACTCGATCCCTTGACCAATGCGGTTTGGGCCGCCGCCCAAGATGACGATCTTCTCTTTGTCCGACGGCTGATCTTCCGAGGTCTGAACGCCGGCGAAACTGGTCTCATAGGTCGAATACATATAGGCCGTAGGCGAGGCAAATTCCGCCGCGCAGGTGTCGATGCGCTTGTACACGGGGTGTACGTCAAGTTTGTCGCGCAGCGCCCGAACGTCGGGTTCGTTTTTTCCAGCGAGTTTTGCCAGCCGTGCGTCTGAGAATCCCATGGACTTCAGCATGCGGAGCGGTTGCGCCGACCCCGGTAGGCCATTGGCCTTGACGCGCTCTTCCATATCAACGATTTCGGCGATGCGCTCGATGAACCAGGGATCGAACTTGCAGAAATCATGGATCTGTTCGACGTCGAACCCGTGCCGCAACGCTTGCGCGACCATCAGGATGCGATCCGCCGTCGGGGTCGAGAGCGCCTCGCGGATGACGTTCTTGTCGTCGCCTTCGCCCAGCCCCGGCAGCTTGATGTCGTCGAGCCCGGTCAGCCCGGTCTCCAGCCCGCGCAGCGCCTTCTGCAGGCTCTCGGCGAAGGTGCGCCCGATGGCCATCACCTCGCCCACGGACTTCATCGAGGTGGTGAGTGTCGTATCCGCCCCAGGGAATTTCTCGAAGGCGAAACGCGGGATTTTCGTCACGACGTAATCGATGGTCGGCTCGAACGCGGCGGGAGTAGCGCCCCCTGTAATATCGTTGTCCAGTTCATCCAGCGTGTAGCCGACCGCCAGCTTGGCCGCCACCTTGGCAATCGGAAACCCCGTCGCCTTCGACGCCAGCGCCGACGACCGCGACACCCGCGGGTTCATCTCGATCACGACCAATCGTCCGTCCACGTGGTTCACCCCGAACTGCACGTTCGACCCGCCCGTCTCCACCCCGATCTCGCGCAGGCACGCAATGGAAGCGTTGCGCATGATCTGATATTCTTTGTCCGTCAGCGTCAGCGCCGGCGCGACCGTGATCGAATCGCCGGTATGCACGCCCATCGGGTCGACGTTCTCGATCGAGCAGATGATGATGCAGTTGTCGTCCTTGTCGCGGACGACCTCCATCTCGTACTCCTTCCAGCCGAGCACGCTCTCTTCCACCAGCACTTCTGTCGTCGGCGAGGCATCCAGCCCGCGCTCGATGATCTCCAGGAACTCGCCCCGGTTATAGGCGATGCCGCCGCCCGTCCCGCCCATGGTGAACGACGGCCGGATGATGGCCGGCAGCCCGACGAACTCCAGCGCCTTCAGCGCCTCGTCGATGCTGTGCGCCACCTGCGAACGCGGCGA
>JANMVX010000331.1:0-1924 GCA_031393505.1 Hyphomicrobiaceae bacterium
AAGATCGAGCATCGCCTGTTCTGCCACATCACGCAGACGTGGCGCGGTCGGCCGCTGACGGATCGCCTGGCCGTCGTCGAGCTGATTGCCGCCACCACGACCAAAACTGGCCTGCGCGTCGCCAGTGCGCTTGATACCCGGACCTGCGAAAAAGGCATCAAGGTCAGTGACGCCGAAATGAAAGCCCTCGACATCAAAGGCGACGAGTTCCATCCTGAATGGAACTACACGATCCGCCCACGCTCACCCGCCGTCAATCGGAGCGGTTAATTTGGCGGATGTCCTTACAGTTCCAATTGGCTGCAAGAGAATGCATCCAATTGCCAAAAATATGCGAGATCAGGTTTGGGACTGCCAGCCACAAGCCCTTGTGCTTCAATGGGATACCAAACTAGGTTTGGGACAACTAAGCCCCTGATCACTCTGGCTCCCCATCCCCCTGCCGGGTGCGCCAATTGCTGATTCGGCAACGCCTTGAAATCGCACATTTTTCCGAGATAATCGGCCCCATCCTCGACGCAAAAGGCGTTTCGAGGCGCAACAAATGGGGCAACAAATCATGGGCAGACCTGCAGCTGCTGCCAGACCTCACAGGTCGAAGGGCTTCTGGTTTTTGGTTCGCCGGGTTCCCGGGGAATTCGCAAGTTTCGACCGTAGAAACCCAGTTCGCATCAGCACGGGCATAAGGGTCGCTGACGATCCACGTGGCATCAGGGCCGGCGAGGTTGTCGCGCGTCTTGACCGTGACCTCGCCCGCTACTGGAAGGACAAGCGCAGCGGCAAGGACGCCGACGCCGAGGCACGCTACCAGCAAGCTTGTTTGAGTGCGCGGTCACTTGGCTTGGCGTATGTTCCGGCGATCGAAGCGGCGACCCAATTGCCGATTGAAGATATGCTACGCCGGTTCGAGACGGTGATCTTGCGCGGCACCGCCGCAAAGCCAACCGAGGTCAGTGCGGTGCTCGGCGGCGAGAGGCCGCCAGACGTCATGACGGCGACCATGTTCGAGGATTACGAGGACATCGTTCGGGCAACCGTGGCGGTCAAATCTGAACGGCAACGCAAGAAATGGCGGGTGGGCAAGGAAACAGCCGTCAAGGTCTTCGTCGACCTGATCGGCAACCGGCCACTCACCTCGTTGACGCGCGCCGATGCCTTGAAGTTGCGGTCGCATTGGCAAGATCGGGTCGTGGCGGGCGAAGTCGAGATCGGTACGGCGAACAAATACATTGGCCATATCAGCGGCATGTTCCGCGCCATCAATGAGAGTCGGCAATTGACTAAGCCGTCCATCTTCGACCGGGTCCGCATCAGCGGCGGCAAGGATGGTCAACGCCTCGCTTTCGCGCCGGACTTCGTGCAAAGCCGGATTCTTGCCGATGGGATGTTCGAGGACATCAATCGGGAGGCTCGCCGGGTCGTCTATCTCATCGCCGAGACCGGATTGAGGCTGTCAGAGGCGATCGCATTGACGCGGGAGACAATTCATCTCGATGCCGATGTTCCGTATATTTCCGTTTTGGCCGATGGCCGGGAGTTGAAGACTGACGAGTCCAAGCGCGATATTCCTCTTGTGGGCGTCGCCTTGAAGGTCATGCGCGAGCAGCCGGACGGGTTTCCAAGATATCGCGACAAGGCGGATAGCCTATCAGCGCTGATGAATAAGGCGATGGATGCGCGCGGCCTGCGGCCCGAGCCAGGGCAGTCGCTCTATTCGCTGCGCCACACGTTCGAAGACCGGCTTACGGCCGTCGACGCGCCGGACAAGATCATCGCCTGTCTGATGGGGCATAAGTGGTCGCGGCCGCGCTATGGCGTCGGGCCGTCCTTGGAGCATAAGCGCGACTGGCTCAATCGCATCGCGTTTTCGGCGCCGTCGACGGTGTAGCGTTCCAGAATGCGTTTGGCGCGCTCGGTGGGGTCA
>JANMVX010000357.1:0-30809 GCA_031393505.1 Hyphomicrobiaceae bacterium
GCTGCCCGAACTCGCCATGTTCCCAAAGGGGTCACGACAATTGATAGGGTCGCCAAAGCAATACGCGTACCGGTTCGTTCCCACGCCCGGACGGGAGGGGTCCCAGTCGTCCGGCGTCAGGAACACGCCGATGACGGGATCGTAGTACCGCGCGTGCAGGTACTGCAAGCCGGTTTCGGCGTCGAACTTTTCGCCGATGTAGCCTTTGCTCTGGCTCAGGCCCGGGAACTGCTGGCCATAGGGGCGGTAGTTGGCGCGCTCGAGTTGCGAGCCCAACGCGTTGGTGATCAGGCGGATGGAGGAGAGGTGGTCGGCGTGCAGCCAGGTCGTCACGGCCGCAGGGCCCGAGCCCACCCGCTTGGCATCGCTGGTCAGGTACTTGGTCCACACCCCGCCCGCCAGTTCGACGTCGCCGCCGAGATAGGTGGTGAGCGCGCCGCTGGCCGCGTCCAGCTTGCTCAGCCGCTCGCCGTCGGGGGCGTAAGTGTAGAGCACGCCCGAGACGTTGGTGGGGCGGTTGTCGCCGTCGTAGATGAAGCTGCGCGTCCCGTCCGAAACAATGTTGCCGTTGGCGTCGTAGGACAATGTCCTCGATCCCGCGGTCAGCGGGGCGTGCGGGTGCGGGGCGGACGCCAGCGGGTAGCTGTAGGCGCCCACCGCCGAGTTGAAGGTCATGTTGTTGGCGATGTCGTATTGGAACGACTGGCTGTAGGCGGGGGTGCCGAGATTGCTGGCTGATAGTAGGCGATCCAGATCATCATACGTGTACGTCCAGCTTTCCGTGGGATCGCTGGCCGAGGTGATGGCGTTGATGCGGCCGGTGGCGGCGCGGGCGTAGGTCAGGGCCATGAGCGGGCCCGACCCGTTGGCGTGCGTGAGGCTGTTCAGCCAGCCGCGCTGGTCGCTGTAGGCGAACGTGGACGTGACGCCGTTGGCGTAGCTCACCACTTTCGACTGGCCGCGCGCGTTGTACTGAATATTGTTCAGCACACCGGGGATGCCGATCAGCCGGCCCGCGCCATCGTATTGGAGCGGAGCGGCGGCCGTGCCGAGGGTATCGCCGTCGGGATATGTTCGGGCGAGCAGGCGGCCGCCGATATCGTAGCTGGCGGTGGAGGCGTAGGTCGTCCCGGCGGTCGGGCCGACGGCAGGGGTCGTGCGCTGCGCCACGGGCTGGCCGGCGATGTCGAAATCGGATTCCTGGCGGGCGGACGGGGAGACCGAGGTGGTGAGGTGGCCGACGTTGTAGGAGGCGGCGCGGGCCTCGTCATAGGTGTTCGTGACGGTCTCGGCGAAGGGGGAGCCGTCGCGCGCGGTTTTTGTCAGGACGCGACCCAGTTTGTCGTAGGTGAGGCGGCTCTTCTGCAAAAGCGCGTCGGTCTGCGTGATGAGGCGGTTGGCATTGTCGTAGGTATATGACCAACTGCCGAGGTCGGGATCGGAGACGGCAAGGCGACGTCCGAGGGCGTCATAGGTGTACGCCCAGGCGCTGCCGGCGGGATCGGTGACGCCGGTCATGTTGCCGAGCAGGTCCCAGCGCAGTTTGGTCAGCAGCGCGGTGGCGCCGAGGCGGGAGTCGCGGACGAACTCGCGGCCGGTCGAACTTAAGACAACAAGTGGAAGCTATCGCCAGCACCCACTGTCGCAACTCGCCCGCGTCGATAATTGCCTCCACTTTTTCGATTTTCAGCTACATTAAATACAGCCCACAATACGCCATCAATAAAAAGACCCACCATTTTCTCAGTAGCATCCCAAGAGACTGCAATGTCATTCTGTTCTACATCCTCTCCATCGTTAAAAACGTGGATAGTATCACAAACCGCCTTATTGCCATTTTTATCGATGCGAAGCAGATAAAAGAACGCATTCCCCTGATCGCACTCAAAAACGCCAGCAAAATCGCCTTCCGACCTGACGGCGCTATCGAATAGATCATTAATCATTGTGCTCACTCGCTGAACAAGTAAGGATGGTTTATTTTGAAGTTTTCACCAAGCCGGTGCGCTGTTCGTGTCATCGCCGTGAAAGGCCCAGCAGGCTCTCCGTCTGGATGATGCAATTCCATAGGATAGTTATCCGAGCCAGTTGGTGAGCGGCCTTGCCGAACTTGCTCAATTTGCTCGGGCGTAAATTTTTCAGGGTTTCGTGTCACTTCTTCCCTCCAAAACTGCTGCCGTATTGATTTGAATTCAGTGCGATCTATCTTTGATGAATATGGCGCCCCCCGCGGCAACGGTGGCGAGACCGTTTCCGGTGCAACTTCTTCCGGTACAGCGATCTCGGGACCGATCCTCCCAGGACCGAGAAGCTCTGGAGTCAATATTTCTGGTGTAAGTACCTCCGAAATCCCGAGGAAAACCTGCCCGACGATAGCGTTTCGACGTGCAATTGATGACGACGTATACTTTGAGGAATGATCTCGCTTGCCGCGCCGAGCTATCGATCCCTGTGGTACGATACTGTCTGTGGCTCTTGTCGCAGTCGATGGGCGCTGCGAACTCGATCTAGGGTTATTAGAGCCGCTTGAGCTACTGCCACCGCCACTATTTGATCCACCACTACTGTGATGGTGATGATGTCTGCTATGCCCATTCGGATCGCTGCCATTGACTGGATCATCATCCGCGTACGCATATCTATTTGTCCCCACTCCCGCCATCGTCGGGTCAAGCGTGTCCGGGGTCAGGAACGTGCCGAGCGCCGGATCGTAGTACCTTGCGTGCAGGTATTGCAAGCCGGTTTCGGGGTCGAATTTCTGGTTGATGAAGCCTTTGCTCTGACTGAGGCCCGGGAATTGCTGGCCGTAGGGGCGGTAGTTGGCGCGTTCTTGCTGCGTTCCCGCCGATCCCGTGATCAGGCGGATAGAGGCCAGGTGGTCGGCGTGCAGCCAGGACGTGACCGCCCCCACCCGCTTGGCGTCTGGGTTTAGGTACTTCGTCCAGACGCCGCCCGAAAACTCGACGTCGCCGCCGAGGTAGAGGGTGGTCGCGGCGGTGGCGGGGACGAACTTGCTGAGGCGCTCGCCGTCGGGGCCGTATTTGTACAATACGCCGGAGACGTTGGTGGGGCGGTTGTCGCCGTCGTAGAGGAAGGAACGCGTTCCATCCGAGACCACGTTGCCGTTGGCGTCGTAGGCGAGGGTTTTTGATCCCGCCGTCAGCGGGGCGTGCGGATGCGGGCTGCCGGCGAGCGGATACGAGTATGTCCCGACGGCGCTGTTAAAGGTGATGTTGTTGGCCACGTCGTAGCTAAACGTCTGGCTGTAGGCGGGCGTGCCGGTGTTGGCGGCGCCGAGCAGACGATCGAGGTCATCGTACGTGTAGGTCCAGCTTTCGGTGGGATCGGTGGCGGACGCGACTGCGTTGATGCGGCCGGTGGCGGCGCGGGCGTACGACAGGGCCATGAGCGGACCCGTGCCGTTGGCGTGCGTGATGCCGTTCAGCCAGCCGCGGGAGTCGTTGTAGGCGAAAGTGGAGGTGACGCCGTTGGCGTAGGCGACGAGCTTGGATTGTCCGCGAGCGTTGTACTGGATGTTGCTCAGCACACCGGGTATGCCGATCAGCCGGCCTGCGCCGTCGTAGGTGAGCGGGGCGGCTGGTGTGCCTTGCGTGTCGCCGTCGGGGTAGGTGCGGGTGAGAACCCGTCCGGCGACGTCGTAGCTGGCGGCGGAGGCGTATGTAACCCCGCCTGTCGGAGTCGTGCGCTGCGCGACGGGCCGGCCGGCAATGTCGAAGTCAGATTCTTGGCGCGCGGCCGGGGAGGCCGACGAGGTGAGGTGGCCGACGTTGTAGGAGCCGGCGCGAGGCTCGTCATAGGTGTTGGCGATCGTCTCGGAAAAAGCCGTTCCGTCGCGCGAGGTTTTCGTCAGCACGCGGCCGAGGCGGTCGTAGCTGAGGCGGGTGGTCTGGGCCAGGGCGTCGGTCTGGGTGACGAGGCGGCTGGCGGTGTCGTATGTGTACGTCCAATTGCCGAGGTCGGGATCGGAGACGGCGGTGCGTCGCGACAGGGCGTCATAGCTGTACGCCCAGGCGCTGCCGGCGGGATCGGTGACGCCGGTCATGTTGCCGAGCAGGTCCCAACGCAGTTTGGTCAGGAGGGCCGTGGCGCCGAGGCGGGATTCGCGGACGAACTCGCGCCCGTAAGCGTCGAAGTGCGTGGCTTTGACGCGACCGAGTTCGTCGGCGTCTTGCATTTGGTCGAAGGCGCCGGGTTGGGCGGAGGCGGCGTAAGCCGTGGCGATGGAGGTTGCGTCGGGGTTGGTGCGCTTGGTCTCGCGGTCGAGGGCGTCGTAGGTGAAGGATGTGTACTGCGCGATCTCGCCGGTGCCGGGTTTGTAGGGAGCGCTGGATTTCAGGACGGTGCCGCGCGGCGTGAAGGTCGTCTCGGTGCGGATCTGTTCGGCGGCGGAGCCGTCGCGGCCTTTGGCGAGGGTGGCGGTGGTGCGGCCAAAACCGTCGAGGTAGCTGCGCGACCACAGGGCGCCGAGCGCACCGGCGGCGGGGCTGGTGGTCTCGACGTATTGGGTGAGGGGGTTGCCGACGTTGAGATAGGCGGTCTGCCGGTAATCGCCGCCGGGGAGGGTGACGAGGGTGGGGCGGCAGAGGGCGTCGTAGGTGGTGGCGGCGACCTCGCCGTTCAGGCCGGTTTCGGTGAGGGGTTTTCCGCAGACCGGGTCCCAGGTGGCGGCGGTTTGTTGGCGCGTGTCGCCGGCGAAGTAGAGCGGGTTGCGGGTTGCGGTGACGAACTGGTGGAAGGCGGGATCGTAGTCGGCCTCGCTGCGGTTGCCGAGGGGATCGGTTTTGGAGAGCTGGTTTCCGAAGCTGTCATAGGTGAAGGTTTCAATTGGCGAGGGCGCGGTGTTGCCCCAACGCTGAACTTTGGTCAGGTTGCCGTCGGTAGGCGCTGTCGCCCAAGTGGCAGCGCCATCGTAGCTGAAGTAGGTATCGGCCAGTCGCGTGCCTGCCGTGGATGTTCCGGCGTAGACGGCTTTTCTTGCGGGCAGGTTGACGATGTAATCGGTCGTGTTGGGATAAAATGCGGTGTAGTCGGTGCGCTCCTCGCCGGTTGTGGCTGTATTGCCGTTGTTTACGGACAAGGCGATGTCGCCATAGGCATTGTAGGTGCGGGTGGAGTTGCGGGTGAGCCGGTCGGCGCCGGCGTAGATGGTTTCGGTGGTGGCGGTGTTGAGGGCTCGGAAGGGCGGCTTGGCGTCGTTGACGACAAAGGTGTTGTCGACGGTTTTCAGGGTCGCTCCGGCGCCGTCCATGTCGACGATGCGGGACGGCTGGCCGGCCCCGGCGAGGGACTGGTTGAAGACATACATAGTGCTGGGGCAGGCGGTCTCGCCGGCGTTGCAGGGTTTGGTTTCGGTGACGGTTCCAAAGCCGAGGAAGCGTCGCTCGGGCATGTTCCAGAGGCCGCCGTAGTAGTCGTAGGTCGAGGTGGCGATATTGCCGCGGCCGTCGTTGGTGGTCTGGCTGGCGACGGTCTGGACCAGGATGGGGAAGTTGCCGAGGTTTTTGGAGGGGGCGGAGGATTTGTAGGTGACGGTGGTGGTGGCGCCGAGGGGGGTGGTGAGGGAGGTGAGGAGGCCGGGGATAGATCCTACAGTTTGAAAAACTGTGTTGTCGCCCCGATAGCTCGAATACAGGTCAGCTTTTCCGTTGCCGTCAAAGTCTGCGGCGGCGCCAGGACTTCCAGATGAGTTCAATTGGCGTTCGAAGTTCACACCATTCGAGAGGTAGATACGAGACGAATCCGGATTGCTCGTGACTCGAACGGCTAAGTCAGATCGGCCGTCACCATCAAAATCACTCGATACTACGCCACTGTCGTTAGTGAATAAATTCAAAATGCCTGAATAGTTTGAACCAGGTAAATCCCTGGCCCAAATCGACCCGTTCCAGAAATAGCCACAATATATGCTTTTCGATGTGATACCCGAAGCGTTAGCAGGATACAACCCACTCCTCTTTGATACTTCCGTTTCACTAAGCTGCCAAGTTGTAGGTGTAAGAAACGATTTTCCTGAAGTGATCAGCATATCTGAAACTAGGTTGGTTCCATTGGAATGCAGTCGAGCGACGTCGGTGCCTCCATCCCCGTTGAAGTCGCCAAGCAAAAAACACTCGCCATTTGCTGCTTGTGTCGAATTTAGCGTCGAAAAAGTTTGTACCGGTTGAACTGAAAATGATTGACCCAGCGACAAAACTATTTGAGTTGTGAGGTTGTTGTTAACATACGATAAAAGTAATAGATCACCTTTGCCGTCGTGATTGAAATCCCCAGATTCTGTCTTGATATTTACGCCCAGGTTAGTTTCGATCGGCTTGCCGAAAAGTTGGGAACCAGAATAAGGGTAACACTTGCCGGTGATTGCTCCTAATACCACCTTATACCCTTTGACTGAGGGCACGGAGCAACCGATGCCATTATTGCTACTGGGGCCAGCACCAAAGGCCGACAGAGCATCTGCGAAACCCTTCAATATCTCGGTCGCACCATCTCCATCAACGTCTATTGAAATCGATCCAAGATCACTGTTAGTTGTAAGTTGAATTGGGAAACCATCAACAGTTTGATCGACACCGAACGCTATTGCGGTGCCTAAGGTCAAAAATTTACTCGTGTAATTTATTATATCTTGTGCGGAATTGTTTCCTGGTGTCCATGCCAATAGATAATTTGCTGATCTTACGAGAATATCTCGTTTTCCGTCACCGTTGAAATCTCCAAAAACATGAGAAATGCCCCCCGAAATATTCGTGCTAATGGCCCAAGGGTTAGTCTGCCCGCTAGCATTAGAAGAACCATACGCGCTGATGTCAGTTGGCATCGGGACAATCGAAAATCCTTGGCCTAGTGATCTGAGGATCGAGATTGCCTCCAACCCCATGATGCCGTTTGGAGAATTTCCGATGCCGTTGGTAACAATTAAATCTGCAAGACCATCTCCATCAAAATCACCACTGTCCAAAGAAATTTGATTGGCAAAAGCCACAGGTATACTGGATTTTGTTGATGTAGTAGAAGCGCCATCGCTGAAATAGCGTGGTATCAATGAGGACAACCCCGTCCCCCCAGTCACCGCCCCACTCGCATCAATCACCGCATCCCGCCCGCACTCCTGCACCGACGCCAGCATCGACATGGTCACATTCGCCGGCGTCGTATACGCCAGCGCGTAGCTGCGCAGCCTCGCCCCGCCCACCGTCACATCGACCGTCTTCAGCCGCCACTCCATGCGCGCGAGACTCACCCCCGTGGCGTAGGTCAGCACATCTGGCCGCGCCTCCCAGTAGAAGCGAACGAGCGTGCCGTTGTAGCTGACGGTCTCGGGGCGGCATTCGGGGAGGGTGGTGCAGGTGTAGGTATAGGCAACCTGGTTGCCGTGGGTGTCGGTAACGGTGTCGAGCACCCAGCGGTAGTTGGCGCTGAGGTTGGGATCGCCGCCTGACGCCCCCTGGCCGACCGGGCGGAAGCTCTCTTTGGTCCCGTCCTTGCTCGTTACCACCCAGGTGTTTGAGGGGGTGTCGAAGGTGATGCGGCGGTAGGATTCCACCCGCGTGGCGTGCGTGCCACCGGCGGCGCAGCTGGGGCTGACCATGCCGGTGGTGCAGGCAACCATCTCCTCGCCCTCGAGCAGGAAGACATCGGCGGCGTCGAAATTGGGGGTGCCTCGCCCACGGGTCGCGCGCTCGATGGTGGGCGTGCCCGAAAGCCGCCAGCCGACGCCGAGCACGCCGTAGCCGCCGCCCGGCGCCACGCGCGTGCCGGTGCCGGAGTTGTAGTCGAGCGACAGGCGGGGCGCGATGGCGTGGAAGCCGGGGACGTCGATGGGGATGGAATGGCTGAAGGTGCCGGCGAAATTGGCCGCCATGGGTTTGGCGTCCGGCTTGGCGTTGACCTCGGCGCGGGCGGGCGGTGAACCGGCGAGTGCGAGCAGCGCCAGGACAAGGACCATTGCGCACACGGACGTGCACTTTTGCGACCTGTCACGCAACAGCCACGCAACAGGACGCAACATGATCGCCGTTATCGCCCGCTCGAACCGCATGCCCAACTCCCCACGCCAACGCCACAGCTGCGCCCGCTAAACCCGGGCGACCTCGCGGCCGTCACCAAGCCGATACCGCAGTTGTACTCAACGACGACTTTACCTAGGGCGGGGGGGGGGAATCACATTCCTTGTCCGGAGCAATGTTTCCACGCGGCTGTGGTTTGTCCGCAACAGCGCCGGTGGATAAGTCTGTCGCGGCGGGGGAGGCGGGCTGGCGCGGTTCGGTTCGTTGCGCGAGCCCCCTGCGCCGTTCTGGCGCGACTGTTGCTGCCACGCGGCTCCCGCTAGCCATAAGGCCTTTACGGGGCGGCGGAGCGTCGCGCCATCTATGGGCGAACGCGTGGTCGAGCGCTTCGGCCGGACATGGCGTGTCGTCGGCAATGCTCGATGTCCGTTGCTGCATTCAACAACCGGAGGTTGGGCTTCGTCTGGCAAAGCCAAATGGCATGGCAGTGCTTGGCCCAAGACGTCGAACCGTGCCCTCGCGACCCCGCCCGTTCATTGGGCATCTTCGAGCATATGAACGAAAGCGTTGTCTTTTCTACCGTCCGCCAATCACGCCGGGAACAATCGTCCAATCAGCCTCGTGTTGCACGTCAGCGCCACCGATGCCGCGAGCTTCCATACGTCGTGCCGGCAGTTGTGCCAGCCGTTGGCGGTTGAGATTGAGCGGGCGCACCGTGACATCGGAAGAAGCTCGTTGACGGCTGATCCGAGGTTGCCGACGTGACGTTGCACGGCTGCCCGAACGGCGGTAAGCATCACCTCGTTGCGCCTTGATTTTGATACTCTTCCCTGCTGCCTGGTCAGCTTCCAGAAAGACCGTATTCGGGCTATATATCAACGCGTTACGCTCATATTCTCTCATTTCTCGTACGGGGCGCCACTTCGATTTGCTTGTGAAAACCTCAGGCGACACGACTGTGTTGCAGTCGCCGCGCAACTTTTTGCGGTCGCTGTTCGACGCCGCGGTCGCCGCTGCCGATCCGATGGTGACGGTGCCGCGCCACCTTCCCGCCAAGCCCAAGGGGCGCACCCTTGTGGTCGGCGCCGGCAAGGCGTCGGCGGCCATGGCGGCGGCGCTTGAACAGGTTTGGGACGGACCATTGGAAGGCTTGGTGGTCACCCGCTATGGCTACGGCGCTGCGTGCAGACAGATCGAAATCGCACTCGCCGCTCATCCGGTGCCTGACGCCGCAGGTGAGGTCGCGGCGCGCCGGATGCTGGAGCGGGTCGGCGGCTTGACAGCGGACGATCTGGTGATTGCGCTGATCTCTGGCGGCGGCTCAGCCTTGCTGCCGTTCCCCGCGCCTGGACTGACGCTCGACGACAAACAAGAGGTCAATCGCCTGTTGCTGGCCTCGGGCATGCCGATCCGTGACATGAATGTCATCCGCAAGCATCTTTCCGCCATCAAGGGTGGGCGTTTGGCGGCGGCGGCCGCGCCCGCGCGCGTTGTGACGCTGGTGGTCTCGGACATCCCCGGCGACGATCCGGCTCTGGTCGCATCGGGGCCGACGCTGCCAGATGACCGTTCGCCAAAGGACGCGCGCGCGATTGTGGCGCGCTATGGCCTGCAGTTGCCGCCGGCCGCAGCCGCCTGGCTCGCCAACGACGCCTGTGCTGCGCCATCACCGAACGATCCACGTTTTGCGCGCAACGAAGTGCGCCTGATTGCGTCGGCGGCGCTGTCTTTGCGGGCCGCTGCCGACTTGGCCGAGTCACTGGGCGTCCGGGCGCACATTCTGTCCGACGCCATTGAGGGGGAGGCCAGGGACGTCGGCGCCGTGCATGCCGCCCTGGCGTGCGAAGTCGCAAGTCGCAATCAGCCATTCCAACGCCCGGCCTTAATTTTGTCAGGTGGGGAAACAACTGTATCGATCGGCACAGCACCGGCCGGCAAAGGCGGGCGCAACAGCGAGTTCCTGTTGTCCTTCGCAAACCGGATCACGGGCCTCGACGGCGTTAACGCCTTGGCCGCCGATACCGATGGCATTGACGGCAGCGAAACCAATGCCGGCGCGTTCGCCGATGGCGGCTCCGCGCTTCGGATGCGCCAAGCCGGGGTCGACCCGCTGGCAGCCCTTAGCCGCCACGACGCCTGGACGGCGTTCGACGCCGCGGGCGATCTCTTGGTGACCGGCCCCACGCAGACCAATGTCAATGATTTCCGCGCCATCCTGATCGTTTGAGTTTGCGTTGCGGCATAGCTGGGCCGCAGTCTGCCGACTAACGCCCAAGTTACCTCTGTGCTCTAATTCTCCATTGACAGGGTGGTCGCCACCTGAAAAGTGCATGGATCGACCTTGAACCCTCGACGGCGTTTCGGGTTCGCCCAGCCAATCGGTGAAACTGCGGTCCGGTTGGCTCTGGTTTGGGCCAGCCCGGCCTGCGCGTCACTGGCGAGAGGCTGCAAACGTTATGGCGAAGATCAAGTTTCACACCTGGGCGGCGATTGCTGTCCTGGTCGTATCTGGAATATGGGTGGCGACCGGCGACTTCTCGTCGGTAGGCAGCGCCATCGGTCATGCCGAGACGACGGCAAAAAAGCCTGACGCGCAACCGACGGTGGCGGTAGCCGCGACGCCCGCGTTGCGCACTGTCGCAATTGTAAAACCAAAATTTGTCGATTATTTCCGGACCATTCGCGTTTCGGGCATTACGCAAGCCGACAAACGCGTCACGCTGGCGGCACGCATTTCCGGCGTCATCGGCGACCTGAAAATCCACAAGGGCGACCAGATCCAAGCCGACGCCGTCATCCTCCGGCTGGATGCCGAAGACAAGGCCGCCATGGTCAAGAGCGCCAAGGCTGTTCTGGAACAGCGGCAGACTGAGTACGACGCGACCTCGCTACTTGTGAAACGCGGCACCACGCCCAAGCAGCAAGCCGACACCGCCATGTCGGCGCTGATGACGGCGCGCTCGCAAATGGAGCAGGCCGAGGCAGACATCAGACGGCTGGAGGTGAAGGCCCCCTTCAGCGGCGTGATCGACAAGGTCGATGTGGAACAGGGGAGCTTTGTGCAGGCTGGCGCGCCGATCGGCGTGCTGCTGCAACTCGATCCCATCGTCGCCAACGGTGAAGTCAGCGAGCGCGATCTGGCGCAGCTGGCCGTTGGCTCCGCCGCGGAAATCCATTTGATCTCCGGCGAAACCGTCACCGGCGTCATTCGCCACATTGCCCGCGAGGCTTCGGTCCAGACGCGGACGTTTCCTGTGGAAGTTGCGATTCCCAATCCCAAAGGAACCATTCCCTCCGGAATGACGGCTGAACTGACGCTGCGCGGCGAAAGCACGAAGGCGGTACAATTGCCGCGGTCGGTCGTGACGCTGTCGGGTGACGGTGAACTGGGCATCCGTATTCTGAAGGCCGACGATACCGTCGATTTCGTCGCCATCGACGTCATCGACGACAATGAGCGTGGCTTGATGCTCGGCGGGGTTCCAGCTGATGCGCGCATCATCGTTGCCGGCCAGGACCTGGTCGCAAAAGGCGACAAGGTTAAAGCCGTGGAAGTCGATCCCACCTTGATGGGCAAGTTGGCGGAGCAAACGACGGGATCGGTGCAATGAGCGGCCTCGTTGGTTTCGCTATCCGAAATGCGCGCCTGACGCTGTCAATCCTGCTGTTCTTCCTGGTCGCGGGCGCGCTGTCCTACATCTCGATCGCCAAGGAAGCCGAACCGGATATCCAGATCCCGATCATCTTTGTCAGCCTCGGTTATGCTGGCATCTCACCTGAAGATTCCGAGCGCCTCCTGCTGCGTCCGATGGAGACGCGGCTGAAGTCGATCGCCGGCATTAAGGAGATGAGATCCACCGGCTTCCAGGGCGGCGGCAATGTCGTGGTCGAATTCCAGGCCGGCGCCAATCTGAACAAGGCGCTGGACGACGTGCGCAACAAGGTGTCGGACGCCAAGCGCGATCTGCCCCAGGGCGCCGACGAGCCGACCGTCAACGAGGTCAACATCTCCGAGTTCCCGGTGCTGGTCGTCACGCTTTCCGGTAATGTGCCGGTGCGCGCCATGACCAAGGCGGCGCGCGAGTTGCGCGATCGCATCAAGGACGTGCACGGCGTCCTCAACGCGGCGCTGCAGGGCGCGCGCGAAGAGCAGGTCGAACTGATTGTCGATCCCGTGAAGTTGAGTTCCTACGGCGTGCGGCTGGATCAGCTGGTGCAAGGCATCGGCGCCAACAACTCGCTGGTTGCGGCCGGCGCCATCGAAGGCAAACAAGGGCGTTACGCGGTAAAAGTGCCGTCGCTGATCGAGACCGTCCAGGATGTCGCCGAACTGCCCGTGGTGGCGGCCGGCAACGCGGTGGTCAAGGCCAAGGACCTGGTGACGGTCCGCTCGACGTTCAAGGACGCCGAAACCATCACGCGGCTAGGCGGGCAACCGGCCATCGCCATCGAAGTTTCCAAGCGCATCGGCTCCAACCTGATCGAAACCGTCGACGCGGTGAAGAAGGTCGCCGGCGAGTTCAAGGCACTGTTGCCGGCCGGGGCGGAGGTCACATTCAGCCAGGACAAATCGATCACCATCCGTGGACTGCTCAGCGACTTGCAGAATTCGGTGCTGACCGCGGTCATCCTGGTCTTCATCGTTATCCTGTTCGCGCTCTCCGGCCGCGCGTCCCTGCTTATTGGATTGGCAATTCCGACCTCGTTCCTGATGGGCATCCTGTTCCTGTCGCTGGCCGGATACACAGTCAATCTGGTCGTGCTGTTCAGTCTTATCCTGGCCGTCGGCATGCTGGTGGACGACGCCATCATTGTCACCGAGTTCGCCGAGCGGCGCATGTCCGAGGGTATGGACAAGAGGGAAGCCTTCGCGCTCGCCGCCAACCGCATGGCCGGCCCCGTCATCGCCGCCACCATGACGCGCGTAGCCGCCTTTTCGCCGCTGCTGTTCTGGCCCGGCATTGTCGGCGAGTTCATGAAGTATATGCCGATCACGTTGATTGCGACGTTGTCGGCCTCCATGGTCTACGCCTTGATCTTTACGCCGACGCTCGGTGCGCTGATCGCAAAACCGCACAAACAAGAGGCCGCCAAGCGAGACGGCCCTTATATGTGGGTCGCCACGCGCGCCATCACTCATCCGATCCTGACACTGCTGTTGACGGGAGCCATCCTGGTCGCCGTGCCAGTCGCTTACGGCAAATACGGCAAGGGCGTTGAATTCTTCCCGAACATCGAGCCCGAGTTCGGTCTCTTGAACGTCCACGCGCGCGGCAACCTCTCGCTGGAAGAGAAGGATTCCGCCGTGCGGCAAGCCGAGCAGCGCATGCTCGGCTGGCCGGGGATCAAGACGGTTTACGCCCGCGTCGGCCGGGCCGGCGGCGGCGAAGGCCAACAAGTGGCCGAAGATACCATCGGCGTTATCCAGTATGAATTCGTGGACTGGCGCCATCGCAAGTCGGCCAACGAAATCCTCGACGATCTGCGCAAAGTCATGACCGGCATTCCCGGCGTGGACGTGGAAGTCTCGGTGCCGCAAGGCGGCCCGCCGACCGGCAAGGCTATCCAGGTGCGTCTGTCCGCTGTGGATCCCAGTGGGCTGAATGCCTCGGCCAAAGACGTCGCGGCGGCCATTGCGTCGGTCAAAGACGTTATCGATATCGCGGACGGACTGCCCCCGCCCGGCATTGACTGGGCGCTGAAAGTGGACCGCGCCAAGGCCGCCCAGTTTGGTTTGGGCCCCGCCTCTATCGGCACCGTGGTGCAACTGGTCACCACCGGCTTGAAGCTGTCGGAGTACCGTCCTGCCGGTGCCGACGACGCCGTCGACATTCGCCTGCGCTTGCCGCAGGACCGGCGCACGCTTTCGACTCTCGACACGCTGCGCATCGAAACCGCGCAAGGCTCGGTGCCGATCTCGAATTTCGTCACGCGTGAGCCCACCCGTTCGACCGGCGTGCTTAACCGCATCGATGGCGTGCGTACCGTGACGGTCGAAGCTGGCATCACGGCTGGCGTCCAGGCCGACGGCGTGCGCGACGCTGTGAAGGCGAAACTGGAGGCCATGAACCTGCCCGCAAAAGGTCTGCGCTGGAAAATGGCGGGAGCTGACGAAGAGCAGGCTCAGGCACAGGCGTTTCTCTCCAAAGCCTTTGGCACGGCGATCTTCCTGATCTTTGTCGTGCTGTTGGCTCAGTTCAACAAGTTCATTTCCGTCGCCCTGGTGCTGACGGCCGTCTTGATGTCAACAATAGGTGTGTTTCTCGGTCTGCTGATCATGGGCCAACCCTTCAGCATCGTGATGACCGGCATTGGCGTCATCGCGCTGGCCGGCGTGGTGGTGAACAACAACATTGTGCTGATCGATACCTACGATCACTTGCGCAGGGAGGGCTGGGACAAGACCGAGGCCATCCTGCACACCTGCCGCGAGCGCGCCCGCCCGGTGGTGCTCACGGCCGTCACCGCCATCCTCGGCGTGCTGCCGATCGCCTTCGGCTTCAATCTCGAACTGTTCAGCCATGAGACCACCTTGGGCGCGCCGTCCACGCAGTGGTGGATCGCGCTCTCCAGCGCCATCGTGTTCGGCCTGGCCTATTCGACCGTACTGACGCTGATCGTGACCCCATCGCTGCTGATGATCGTCACGCGTTCAAAGAACAGCAAACTTATGGCCTGGTTGCAGCGCCTGAAAGGCTGGTTCGTCCGGCGGCCCGATGCCCAGGCGCAACCCGCCGAGTGACTGGGGACATGATGTTCATGTTCGCTGTACCGGCCGTGCAACTGGTCGCGGACTGCGAACGAAAAGGAGCTTCCACTCCCCGCTCTGCCGGCAACCGCGCGGCAGAGCGGGGACACGAAGTCCATCGTCGGCGACAGTGCCAGATCAGCCGACGGCGCGGGCATCGCCGACGATGAACATCATGTCCCCGATACACACGCGCCCATTCCTGTCACGGCGGCGCCATTCAATGGTCACGGTCACCCGCGACTTTAGCGTCTAACGGGGTCTAATGAGTCGTCTGCCGTCTTTCGGTGACGGCTTTGCGCGCCCCTCGCCGTTCGACCGACCAAGACCACGAGAGGAGACGCCATGCCGGCCCCATTCCGCCCCCTCACCCGAGAGCAATTCGTCGCCGAACTGATGACGTTCGATTGGACGCGCCGGATCTGGCGCGTTGACATGCACCACACTTTTCGCCCATCCCACGCCGACTACGACGGCGAGGCCTGCATCGAGCGCATGTGCCGTTTTCACGTCGACGACCGCAAGTGGGACGACATCGCCCAGCATGTCTCGATCGCGCCCGACGGCGTGATCTGGACCGGCCGGGACTGGAACAAGACGCCCGCCTCGGTCGGCGGCGTACTGAACAAAGGCGCCTTCATGTTTGAAGCCATCGGCAATTTCGATGCTGGGCATGATGTTCTGAAAGATGAGCAATTACAAAGTGTTACACACGTCATCCGGGCGGTGCAGCGACGCTTCCGGTTACCGCCCGAGGCGCTGCTGTTCCACCGCGACGTGCCTGTGACGGTGAAAACCTGTCCGGGTACGTCTATTGACAAGAGCGATATCCTGCGCCGCGTCATGCGCCTGCAGCTACCGCAAGTGACGCCGCTGGCGGTGGCGATGCGTCGGCCGGGGTTGCGCGGCACGGTGGGATCGGCGGCCGCGGCGCGTTAGGGCATCAGCCGTCGATAGGGATATTTGAGAGGCGCACGGCCAATTCTGGCGCAGCTTCGGGCTCCAGCGTTTTGTTGCCCTTGACCTTGACGACAGTGCGATAGCTAGCTCCTTCGGGGTCCTTGTGCACTGTCGTCACCAGTGTTTTGGCATTGATGACTCAATACTCGCGGACGCCAAACTCGGCATAGAGTTTGACCTTAAAAGTCGAATCCTTGACCAGTGTCGTGTCTGAAACTTCGACCACGAGCAAAGCAGATTTCCCATCCAAATCAGCAAGTTCCATCGATGAAGCGAACACGACCAGGGCCGGCTCAGGCACGTCAGTTTTGCTCAAATGAAAGGTTGTCTCGGGAGCAAATTTGAGCCGCGCAGGTCTCCGTTTCCCCCAGTACATAACGAGATCCGACTTCAGGGTTTCGTGCCGAATCCCTTTGGGCGACATGGGCACAATCTCCCCGCCGATCAATTCAAATCGTTCACTGGGCTTGAAGATGCCTGCCGCTTGCGCCTTGAAGACTTCGTCGATTGTCCAGCGACGGCGCGGCCAACCTTCCGCAGCTTGGGTGGCGGTTTCGAACTCTTCGGGTCTGACGTGCTTGTTCATGGATTCAAACTAACACGTTGCGCCGCCCTGTGGATAGCGGTGAAGACTGTTTCGGCTGCCGCTCTTAGGCCACGGGACGGGGCCGAATCACCTTACAGTCGGAGATTGTTTCCGACCAAAGGTCATCCGATTTTTCATGCGCTACTCCCCCGCCCTTCTCGACGATATCCGTGCGCGCCTGCCGGTGTCGTCGGTGGTCGGACGCACGGTCGCGCTGAAGCGGCAGGGGCGCGAGTGGGCGGGGCTCAGCCCGTTCAAATCCGAGCGCACGCCATCGTTCTTCGTCAATGACCAGAAGGGTTTCTTTCATTGCTTCGCTTCTGGCGAGCACGGCGATATTTTCGGGTTTCTGATGAAGACCGAAGGCGTGCCGTTCCCCGAAGCGGTGGAGCGGCTGGCGGCGGAAGCGGGCGTGCAGCTGCCAAAACCCACGCCGGAGGCGGCGCGTCAGGAAGATGCGCGCGAAAAGCTGCTTGCGGTCATGGAAGAGGCGACGCGCTTCTTTGAGGCCAATCTGGCGGGACCGCGTGGCCGCGAAACGCGCGAGTATCTGGACAAGCGTGGCGTCACCCCCGAGGAGGTCAAACGCTTCCGGATGGGCTACGCCCCCGACGCCCGCGCCGCGCTGAAGGAATACCTCGCGGCGCGCGGCGCGTCCGTACAGGCCATGATCGAGACCGGACTGCTGGTGGCGGGCGACGATATTCCGACGCCGTACGACCGGTTCCGCGGGCGGCTGATCATTCCGATCACGGACCTTCGCGACAAGGTCATTGCCTTCGGTGGCCGGGCGCTGGCGCCGGACGCCAAGCCAAAATATCTCAATTCTCCGGAAACACCGCTGTTTCATAAGGGCGGGCAGCTGTTCAACGCGTTTCGCGCGCGAAAAGCGGCGCATGACACCAGCCAGATCGTGGTGGTCGAAGGCTACATGGACGTCGTCGCCATGGTGCGCGGCGGGGTCGAGCATGCGGTCGCCCCGCTTGGCACGGCACTGACCGAAACGCAGCTCGGCCTACTGTGGCGCATGAGCCCGGAACCGACCATCTGTCTCGATGGCGACGCCGCCGGGCAGAAGGCGGCTCTGCGCGCGGCGGACTTGGCGTTGCCCCATATACAACCCGGGCGCAGCTTGCGCTTCGCGTTCATGCCAGACGGGCTCGATCCCGACGATCTCATCCGCCAGCGCGGCCCCGAGGCGCTTCGCAAAGCGCTGGAGCAGACGCAGCCGCTGATCGAGGTGCTGTGGCGGCGCGAGCGCGACGCTGAACCCACCGATACGCCAGAGCGGCGCGCCGGGTTTGAGCGGCGGCTGGCGGCGCTGGCCAAGCGCATCGCCGATCCGTCCGTGCAGGGAGAATATGCGCGGGAATTGCGCCAGCGTTCGCGCGAATACCTGTGGCAACAGCGCTCTGGGGGAGCGTCCAGAGCCGCGCGCGGTCCCGCCGGAGCTGGAGCATCCCCCAAGAGTCCGGACTGGCGCGTGCGTGAACAAATCGGCCTGCGCGGTCCCAAAGGCAGGGCGCCATTCATCTCGCCCCGCCCCCAGGCGCGCGAGGAATTGATGCGCAGCGCCCTCACCCGCCAGCATGGCGATGCCGGCCTGAACCGCGAGGCCTTGATCCTGCGCACGCTGGTCAATCACCCCTTCATGCTCGATGAGCTGGCCGAGGAACTGAGCACCGTCGCGTTCCAAAACTCCTTGCTCTCGGCGCTCCGCGATACCCTGCTCGGCCTACATGCCGCGCATGCCCCACTTGACAGCGGCGCAATCACCACCCATCTCACCGCATCGGGCCACAACGACGCGCTGGGGCTGATCGCGCGCGCCATGACGCACAAGAGCGACCGGTTCATTGAAACCGACGCTGCCGAGGACCGGGTGCGACTGGGATTGCGCGACGCCCTTGCCGAGCAGGAGAAGGCCATATTGAAGGCAGCCCTGAACGCCGCCGACCTGCAAACTGCCTTGGGCGAAGGCTCTGAGGAGGCGTATGCGCAGCTCCTCGACCTCGAAGCCAGGCTGCGGGCGGTGGACGCCAGAGCAACCGTGATCGAACTGCCTGCGACGTCACGTGTGTCTGAATTTTTGCCGGCGCCGGAGTTGTCCGGGGCCATCGATGGGGACTTTCCGGGCTGAGAGATGGTGCGCGATCATTGGCGGGGCCCCGTGCGCGGGGCGCGCCAGACTAAGCCATCTTGTCGCAGTCCGACTACGTAATGCAGTCGCCGTGACCGCGCGCCAGATTTGCGCCGGCCATCCGCACAGCCACGCCAATTGACGGAGCGACCTATGGCCTCAACCGTGAACACCGAAGACGCCGCCGCGGCCGAAGCGCCCGATGGACCGGTGCTTGACCTGAACGACGCGCAAATCAAGAAGCTGCTGGCCATCGCCAAGCGCCGCGGCTTCGTGACCAACGCTGAACTCGCCGAAATGCTGCCGTCCGAGGACCTGTCGTCGGAGAAGATTGAGGACATCCTGGCGATGCTCTCCGATCTGGGCATCAATGTCGAGGACAGCGAAGAAACCGAGGAAGCCCCGGCCGCCGAAGAGGCCGAGGAAGTCGATGGCGATGAATCGCGCGCGGTCGCGCCGGTGACACCCGTCGCCAAGGCCACGCGTTCGACCGAGGCTGCCGACCGCACCGACGATCCGGTGCGCATGTATTTGCGCGAGATGGGCACGGTCGAGTTGCTCAGCCGCGAGGGCGAAATCGCCATCGCCAAGCGCATTGAGGCCGGCCGCGAAGCCATGATCGCCGGCCTGTGCGAAAGCCCGCTGACCTTCCAGGCCATTATCATCTGGCGCGATGAACTCAACGAAGGAAAAATCCTCCTCCGCGACATCATCGACCTGGAAGCGACCTACGAGGGGCCGGACCGTAAGCAGCCCGATATGAGCGCGCTGGGCCCGGGCGGCGTTCCGCTGCATCCCGGCATGTCTGGCGCGCCGCCGATGTCGGGTCACTTGGCGGCTGCCCAGGCAGCTGCCGCTGCGCCCGCTGCGGTCGCCGCGCCTCCCGCGCCGCCGCTCTACGACGAGGACGGCGAGCTCATCCCACCCGAGGAGCCCGAAGAGCAGCCGCGCCCCGCTGACGACTTGGACGAGGACGACATGGAAGGCGCGCTGTCGCTGGCCGCCATGGAAGCCGAACTGAAGCCGAAGGTGCTGGAAACCTTCGACAATATCGCTGGCAACTACAAGAAGCTGCGCAAGCTGCAGGACACGGTGGTCGAGAACGAGACCCCCGAGGACCCGCTCTCGCCGAGCCAGCAGAAGCGCTACAAGAAACTGCGCGACGAAATCGTGGTCGATGTGAAGAGCCTGTCGCTCAACAACAACCGCATCGAGGCGCTGGTTGAACAGCTGTATTCGATCAACAAGCGCCTGATCTCCATGGAGGGCCGTCTGATGCGGCTGGCCGATACCTATGGCGTGTCGCGCGCGGACTTCCTGGAGAACTACCACGGCGCCGAGCTGGATTCGTCCTGGCTCGAGCGCGTTGGAAAACTCAAGGGCAAGGGCTGGAAAGACTACGTCAAGCGCGAGCACGTCGCCATCGACGACATCCGCGGCGAAGTCCGTACCCTCGCGGGCGAGACGGGTCTGGAAATTCCAGAATTCCGCCGCATCGTCCGTCACGTCCAGAAGGGCGAGAAGGAAGCCCGTCAGGCCAAGAAGGAAATGGTCGAGGCGAACCTTCGCTTGGTCATTTCCATCGCGAAAAAGTACACCAACCGCGGCTTGCAGTTCCTGGATCTGATCCAGGAAGGCAACATCGGCCTGATGAAGGCCGTCGATAAGTTCGAATACCGTCGCGGCTACAAGTTCTCGACCTACGCCACCTGGTGGATCCGTCAGGCCATTACGCGCTCGATCGCCGACCAGGCGCGCACCATCCGCATCCCGGTGCATATGATCGAGACCATCAACAAGATCGTGCGCACGTCGCGCCAGATGCTGCACGAAATCGGCCGCGAGCCAACGCCGGAAGAGCTGGCCGAAAAGCTGGCGATGCCGCTGGAAAAGGTGCGCAAAGTCCTCAAGATCGCCAAGGAACCGATCTCTCTCGAAACGCCAATCGGCGACGAAGAGGACAGCCACCTCGGCGACTTCATCGAGGACAAGAACGCCATCCTGCCCATCGACGCCGCCATTCAGCAGAACCTGAAGGAGACGACGACGCGGGTGCTGGCGAGCTTGACGCCGCGTGAGGAGCGGGTGCTGCGTATGCGGTTTGGCATCGGCATGAACACGGATCATACGCTGGAGGAAGTCGGCCAGCAGTTTTCCGTGACGCGTGAACGGATCCGGCAGATCGAGGCCAAGGCGCTGCGCAAGCTGAAGCATCCGTCAAGGTCGCGGAAGCTGCGGAGCTTCTTGGATAACTAGAAAGTCGCGTGGCCGAAGGCACAGCAGCTGGCAATGTATTCGAGTCTTGGATGTAACATGACCGATTACTTTGCCGGCCAAATTGCGTTGGACTATGACAAGGACGTTGCCGCCAGCTTTGCGCCGGACGTGATAGCGCCGACGGTGCGTGCTCTGACCAAGTTGGCCGCCGGTGGCGCGTGCTTGGAATTCGCCATCGGTACCGGCCGCGTCGCACTGCTCCTTCGAGCGGCCGGAGTGACTGTCGACGGCATTGAATACTCCGCCGACATGATCCGGGAACTGAGAAAGAGGCCGGGTGGCCCCCAGATACATGTCGTGCAAGGCGATATGGCGTCAGTGGACATGGGAAAAACCTATTCCCTTGTCTTCCTCGTCTTTAACACCATCATGAACCTGACCCGTCAGGAGGCCCAGGTCGCCTGTTTCCGCAATGCGTCGCGGCACCTCACGCAGGGCGGCAAGTTCGCCGTTGAAGTGATGGTGCCGGACTTGCGGAAGTATCCGCCCGGCGGGCTGGCCGTCCCATTCGACATATCGGCCCACCACCTCGGCTTCGATACCTATGTCGTGTCGGAGCAGAAACTCACGTCGCATCATGTGACCATCAATCCGGACGGCTCGAGTCACTACAATTCGCTCCCCTTCCGATATGTCTGGCCAGCGGAGTTGGACCTCATGGCTCAACTAGCAGGAATGAGGCTGGTGTCCCGACACTCGGATTGGAGTGGGGCGCTGTTTGACGACACAAGCAGGACGCACGTTTCAGTTTGGGAAAAGTGCTGAGCTTGGAATTGGTCTGAAGCTGCGCCGTCACGGTCGGGCGCGCGCTGTCTTCCTGCTCCCTTTGGGAGAAGGTGGCGCGTTGGCGCCGGATGAGGGGATTGGCGGTTTGGTTGTGGTGCGAGGGTGCTACATCCTCCGGCAGCAATCCCCTCATCCGCCCTTCGGGCAACTGCTCCCAATAGGAGAAGGCGATAGTACCGCACTTGCCTTGATGAGGATGCAAAGCCATCCGTTAGCAGTATAGTGTGCACACCCACCCGACTGGAGATCATCATGGAAGCGCTTGGTCATTGGACGTTCTGGGCGACCGCTCTCATCATTGTCGCTACCCCGGGTACCGGTGCCCTCTACACAATTGCCGCCGGACTGGCCCGCGGGCCGGCCGCCGGCGTGCTTGCGGCGTTCGCCTCGACGCTCGGCATCGTGCCGCATCTGATCGCCGCCCTGACTGGGCTTGCCGCAATTCTCCATGCCAGCGCGGTCGCGTTCAACGCCGTCAAATACGCGGGCGTCGCCTATCTCCTCTACATGGCGTGGCAGATGTTTCGCGACACCGGCGGATTGAACTTAGCCAATAGCGATGCAGAAAAGCCAGTGAGCCAAGTGCTGCGGGAAGGCGTCATTCTCAATCTCCTGAATCCTAAACTATCGATTTTCTTTGTCGCTTTCTTGCCCCAGTTCATCGCCGTGGACGATCCTGCCCCGATTGTTTCGATGTTGGCACTCAGCGCTGCCTTCATGGCCATGACTTTCGTTGTCTTTGCGGCCTATGGCATTTTCGCCGGAGCTATGCGGCGCGAGGTGATTTCGCGGCCCAATTTCATGCGCTGGATTCAGCGCAGCTTCGCCGGGCTGTTCGCGGGTATGGCTGTCAAGTTGGCGTTAACCGAGCGATAGGCCAGCCGAGCGGCCTGCTGGGTTTCAATTCCCGATCACGGAACTGCAGCATGCCCCGCGCAAACATCACTCCAGGCAGCCCCACGTTGGTGTCGCGGGTCTCACATCCGTCGTTGCCCTATCCCAGCAACCGGACCGGCCTGTTCTTCGATCTCGACATCCCCGTGCGCTTCGATTTCGATCCAGCGCCGGCGGATGCGGAGGTCTTCCTGCATCGAGACGCTCTGGGTGCTCCAATATCAAGCGTCCGGCTCGATGGCATCGACTTCGCCACCATCAACTGGCGCGACCTGGCCGAGACCGAGCGGACCTTTCCGGTCAATCCCGAGCTGGGCTACATCGACGGTTCGATCTATCTCCACGCCACGCACAATTACGCCGACGCGACCCGGCTGGCGTTCGGCCGGATCGAGGGCCGGACGATGCCACTCACCATCGACATCACCTTCGATTTCAGTCTCATCGACGCCTCTCCAGCGCCGTTGCCGAAGTCCTTGGCGGTGACCTGGGAGCTGGCGATACAGCTGGATATCGCCGAATTGGATGCCCAGACAGCGCTGGCGCGGCGGGTGCTCGACAAGCCAACGGTCTAGCTCATGATCGGACCCCAGTGAGACGCCGGCCGTATAGCCGCTGCAGCACCGCCTATAGCTTTTCCTGAACGCTATGCTAGTTTTCCCCCATGAACATCCATGTCCCCGCTTCGAAATTTGACCGCACGACCCGCGCCGCCGAAGGCTTGCCGCGTTGGCGCTGGACCACGGCGGATCGCCAAACTACGAGGACAAGGCCAAAATGACAAAACCCACAATCTTCTCCGTGACCGCCGCCTGGGACGACGATGCCGCCGTTTGGTCCGGCCATTGCGACGACATTCCAGCTGCCGCCGACGCCGCTACCCTTGATGAGCTGCTCGTCAAGATTTCGGCGATGGCGCGGGACCTGCTGCCGGACAACCATCCCAGTGTCGATCCTGCCAATGTCTTTTTGCAACTGACGGCGCTGCGCGAAGTTGATCAGGCCGCCGCCTGATATGGCCGCACAATTCGATCGCGCGCTTCGCAAAATGCTCCTTGATGCTGGTTGCCAATTGATCCGGCAAGGAAAAGGCAGTCACGAAATCTGGTTCAGCCCGATCACGAACCGCAACTTCGCCGTTCCAGTCGGCATCCCGAGTCGGCATACCGCCAACGCGATCTTGCGTCAGGCTGGATTGCCTAAGGGCTTCTAACCTTCAGGTCGCACCTCATCCCCGGAGCCTACCCCATGTCCTTCCTGAAATCCCTCTTCGGCGGCGGCAAGTCCTCCGGCCCCGCAGGCCCCTCCGCCGCCACCAAAACCGCCGAGCACAAGGGCTTCACCATCGAGGCGCGGCCGTTCAAGGAGGGCGGGCAGTTCCAGCTCTGCGGCGTCATCGCCAAGACCGTGGAGGGGACGCGCAAGGAGCATCGGTTCGTGCGCGCCGACCGTTTCTCGGATCTCGACGAGGCGGCCGAGATCACTCTCAACAAGGGCCGCCAGATTATCGACGAACGCGGCGACAAAGTGTTCGAGTAATACCAACCTTCATTGATGCTGACTCATCGTTGATTCGTAGGGGCGCGCAGCAGCGCGCCCGGTGTGCAACACAGAAAGTCTGTCGGATGTGGCGCGCCGGGCGCACTGCAGTGCGCCCCTACAAAACTGGCTTCCGATACCACAAGAGACGATGGGTCAAGATCAATGCAGGTTGGTATAAGTCGGGCAAGGCTGGTTTGGGGGCTGCGGCACGATGGAACTGCTTTTCATGGCTACGGCATTGATTGGTTTCGGCATGCTTTTGGGCGCTGCTGACTGGTCGCGATTGCGCAATCGGGTGCGTTGGCGTCAAAGGCTCGATGTGTCAACCCGCCCGCTGCTGCCGCACGACGAGTTGGTGCTCGCGAAATTTAACATTGATCTGCATCACGCCAATAAAAGTTCGAGAACTGACGAACAGATCGACTCGCGTTTTCAGAGACGCCGGAGTCTGCAGGACTGGCCGCTGGAAATTTTTGTCGCCAACCACAATGGCGCGCCGGTCGGGTTTGTCGGCCTGCAGATGGTTGCGCTAATAGAAGGCGACGAACGGAGTTTGTATATCACCGAACTCTATGTTGTCCCGTCGTTGCGGGGCCGCGGAGTGGGCAAACAACTGATGACTTTTGCAACGGCGGCAGCGCGAGAGCGCGGGCTCAAAGTGATCTGCTGGACGGTACTGGCAAACAATCTTGGCGCCCAAAGGCTCTACAACAGTTTGCCGGGAGTGACCCGCTATGCATACAACTATGCAGCGGTTGTTGCGGCAAACCCGCCAAGCACCTCACGCAGCTAATTCCGGCTTGAGTTGTGCGACGCGCCGGGCTTCGGCGTATCATTTATCGCAATCCAGGCCGGCACGGTCTTCAAGGGTCGCAGGGCCTTTAGTTTCTTCGGCGCCGCGTCCAGCGACGCTAAGGCCAGACGCTTCGGCAGCTTGGCGGCCGGTGGCGCCACAGGGTCAGCCTGCGCCGTAGCATCGGCGGTCGGCCTGAGGGGGCGGAGCGCGCGTCGAGGCGGAGCGACCTTCACCGGCAATGGAACATTGGCCGGGGGGGGCAAAACGGCCACCACTTGCGCGGGCTTTGGCGCCGTATTAGGTTTGGTTACGGCCACAGCAGCGCCAGTGGACACGTCGGCGGTCGCCAGCCTGGTCACTGTTGGCAATACGCGACGGCTTGCCTTGGCCGGAACAGCCGTATCCTTGATGCTCGGTAGGTCGGCACTGGCCGAAGACGTGAGTTTCGGCGTCGGCGCCGCAGAGGCGACCACGATAGGCGGCGGCGTCGCAGGCTTAGGCGGTGCATTTTCAACCCGCTTCGGCGCCACGATCACCACTGGAACCGGCGTCGACGTGGCCACTGCTGCGGGCTGCGTCAGGACGTTCTCAACTGGCTTCAGTACTGCGACTGGAACCGAGGGTAGTGGCACTGCAGCCACGACTGCAGGTGCGGGCGCGGCGGGTTTAGGCGCGATCTTCTGAAGCGGATTTGCCGCGATGATTGGGGCCGGAGGTGGCGTTACTGCCGCCACCACAACGGGGGCGGAAGCGACAGGTTTCGGCGGGAGGTTCGCAACTGGCTTCTGCGGAGCGATTGGCACTGGCGACGGCGCGGCAGCTGCCACGACCACCGGGGCTGCCGCTGCGGGCTTCGGCTCAACTTTTTCGAGCGGTTTGGCAACAATGATTGGGGCCGGAGCCGGCGTCACCGTGGCCACCACAACGGGGGCGGAAACGATAGGTTTCGGCTGGAGGTTCGCAACTGGCTTTTGCGGAGCGATTGGCATTGGCGACGTCGCGGCAGCTGCCACGACCACCGGGGCTGGCGTGGCCCGGTTTGGCTCAACCTTTTCGACTGGTTTGGCCGCAATGTTTGGGGCCGGAGCCGGCGTTGCCGTGGCAACAACAACGGGGGTGGAAGTGACAGGTTTCGGATCGAGTTTCGCAACTGGCTTCTGTGGAGCGATTGGTGTTGGCGTGGCAGCTGCTATGGCCACCGGCGCGGGCGCGGCGACCTTCGGCTCAACCGATTTGGCAGCAACAATTGGCGCCTGAGCCGATGTCGCTACAGCCACAACAACGGGTGTGGAAGTGACAGGTTTCGGATCGAGTTTCGCAACTGGCTTCTGCGGCGCGATTGGTGTTGGTGCGGCAGCGGCCAATACTGCCGGAGTGGGCGCGGCGGGTTTCGGCTCAACCTTTACGACCGGTTTGGCAGCAATGACTGGAGCCGGAGCCGGCGTCACGGCAGCCACAACAACGGGAGCGGATGCGACAAGTCTAGGTTCAAGTTTCGCAACTGGCATTTGAGGAACGATTGGCATTGGCGACGGCGTGGCAGCCGCCACGACCACCGGGGCCGGCTTGGCGGGCTTTGGTTCTATCGTCTCAGCCGGTTTTGGCGCGGCTATTGGAGCTGGCGGTGGCGTCACTATCGCAGCAGCCACGGAGGTGGACGGCGTCGACTTGGGTTCGACCGTAGGCTTAAGATTCGGCGCAGCCACAATTGCGGGCGCAGGAGTTGGGGGCGACAAGGCGACTATCGCCGCCTTGGGCGGCGTTGGCGGCGCCAGCGAAGCAACGATTATCGGGGCCGGTGTTGTAGGCGGCGCAAGGCTCGCGATGGACAACGTCTGGCGGCCGCGTTTTTCGGGTAAAACCAGCCCATTTTCCGTCCCAGCAGCGCCCGCAGGCAGTTCAACCACGCCCTGATTTGCATTCCCCTGCCGCCGCTTGCCTCCTCCCGCAACCGCTTCAGGAGTGGCTGGCGTACCAGCTTCCGCCACATCGAACGGGATCTCTTCAATCTTGGGCTTGCGCTTGCCATTGCTGGCCACCGCGACGTTCGCCAGATCCTGGCGATCGATCATCTTCTTGGCCCAGTCGGCATACATTTGCAGCGGCGCTGCTGGCGCCTTTGGCACCAGGTGGACAATCTTGTAGCCGCCATCTTTCAACTGTTTCAGGATCTCCGGCAGTGCGTGAGCGGTCGTGTGCTTAATGTCGTGCAGCAGCACGATGCCGTGGCCCTTTTCCTTCAGCCGCGTCATGACGTATTTAACGATGCGGTCGCTCGGCGTCAGGCCATGGCTGTCCCAGCTGTCGACGTCAGTCGAAAACACGCCGAAGTCGCGGCCGAGCAGATACTTGATGTCGATCTTGGGATCGCTCAGATAGGGGAAGCGGAAAAACGGCGCGATGGGGTGGCCCAGGCGCGCTTCGAGCATGCCGACGCCCTTCTCGATCTCGACACTGGCGCGTGCCGGCGTGAGCTTGCGCAGATTGGCGTGGCCCCAGGTGTGGGCGCCGATGGTATGGCCGGCCTTGTCGACCTGTTCCAGAATGTCGGGATATTGCAGCGCCATCTTGCCGACGTAGAAAAACGTCGCCTTGGTGCACTGCTCGGCCAGGGTGGCGAGAATTTCGGGTGTGGTGCTGGGAAAAGGACCGTCGTCGAAGGTCAATACAACTTCCTTGTCGCCGAGAAAGCTCAAGGAATGGCTGTATTGCAAATCGCCGACTTGAACGCCGCCGGCGGTGTCAATTTCCTGCACGCGAGCGACACCGAGCGCATCGGGGTTGGCGCAGGCGTCGTCGGCCCGCGCCGCGGCCCCGCTGCCCAGCAGCACGGCAATCGCGAAAATTATGGCATGGCCGTAGCGCATCAAAAGGCTCCCCCAAGCCCAGAATCCGAGGCTTGTCATCGCCGGAGTAGTGGAGGCCCACAAGGGGAAAATCCACAAGATGAAATAATTACGGCTAACCGTCGCAAAAGCGCATCGCGCCGCCCGCGATTGGACTGATTCCAACAGGCAATTCACAGGTTTTGCACAGACGGCTTGGGCAGGCCCGGACGCCTAGCCCTTGGGATCGTCGAACAGCTTCTGCTTCTTACCGACGCCCTTGAACAGCTTCTCGATCAGGCTCTTATCGCCCACCGCCGAGCCGGTCTCGCGCCCGACGATGTCGATCACTTTACCGTCCTGCATGGTGTAGTTAGCGACCTGCTGAACGGTGCCGACCGGATTGAAATAGACCGCCAAAATCTTGCGGTCGACTTCAGTCGGCTCAAGGAAAGCCGCGCCCTTGGCCGTGCTGGAAATGTAGTAGAACGCCTGACTGCCGACCGTCGAGGTCGTATCGGGCGTTCCCAAAACGCCGCGAACTTGGTCCTGCGTCATGCCAGGCTGGATTTGCTGGATGTCTGCGGCGACAAACAGATGGCCGCGCCGTTCTTCCTGCGTGACGCACCCTGCCAACGGGGCCACGGTCACCACCATCAGCCCGGCGAGCGCCGCCGTGCGCCACAAAATCGGTCCAGCAGTGCGGTTCATAGCTCAACGCCCCAAATCGCCGACGGTCAGAATCGCCGCCAACGCCCCCAAAAAACCTACTCTCGCGAACGCGCCAATGCAACACGACATCCGGCCCGCCGCCCACGACGCGCTTGCAGTTGCGGGCGCGCATCGCCACTATCCTGGCTGCGTCCTGAACGAAAGCCCCGCCAAAAATGCTGCAATGGTTGAAGACCCGAACGAACCGGACAGCGACAGCGCGGCAGCTTTATGGCTCCTGTGTGGCTGCGGCGCGCAATCCGGTATTTTACCGCGATTGGTGTGTCGCGGACAGCCTCGAGGGCCGGTTCGAAATGGTGATGTTGCACGTCGGGCTGTTGGTGCGGCGGCTGACCGAGGAGGGGGAGCCGGGCAAAGCGCTGGGCCAGAGCCTGCTGGAGGAGATGGTGGTGGCGCTGGACGATGATCTGCGCGAGTTGGGGGTAAGCGATCTTCGCGTGCCCAAGAAGGTGCAAGCTGCCGCCAGCGCGTTCTACGGCCGGCTTCGTGTCTACGACCAAGCGCTCAAAAGCAATCAGACGGCGGACCTTGCTGAGGCATTGGCGAGAAATGTTCCCGCCAACGCCGACATCCCTGTTTCATCAAATCCGCTGGCGGACCATGTACGTAGTATCGTCCTTAGTCTCGACGGTCAGACGCGCGCAAGGCTGGCCAATGGAACCGTCACGTTTCCGACGCCCGGCGGCATCGCCTAAGGAAGGACGCCATGACAGACGACAAACTCCATCCTTTCGTCGGCCCGCGCTGGTGGCTGGACGACAACAAGATCGGTGGCGGCAAGGTGGGCCTTATCGAGGCGACCCTGGACGAGCGCGCTGCGGTCGCCAAAGCGCTCGATCTGTTGGAGTGCCGGTCCGTGGAGTTGCGCTACAATCTGAAATCCATGCAGCCCTCCGGCTACCGGATGCGCGCTGAGGTCACGGCCAGCGTCGTGCAAGCCTGCGTCATCACAGCCGAGCCGGTCGCTGCGGTCGCCCGCGAAGAAGTGGATCTCGACCTGTTGCCCGCAAAGCCCGGCTCCAGCCACGAAGAGGACCTGTCCATCGATCCCCTCGCCGAAACCCTCAGCGAAACCTATGCTGACGGGCGGATTGATCTTGGACAGTATGCGTTCGAACTCCTCTCGACCGCGATCGATCCGTACCCGCGCATACCCGGCGCCGAATTCGCCGATCCCGGCGCAGCCGACAAGGCCAAGCTATCGCCGTTTGCCGCGCTGGCGAAGTTGCGGAAGGAGTAGGGCGTGATCTTGATGTGGTCGCATCTTTTCCTCTCCCCCATTTTTGGGGGAGAGGATGTTGCCGGGAGCGCGAAGCGCGACAGAATCAGCGACAGGTGAGGGGCAGCCGCTTGCTCCGTACAGGCCTCACCGGGAGCCGAGCAAGCCGCTGCCCCTCACCGACCGCGTGGCTCTTGCCGCCGAAGAGGGCGGCTGCGAGACGCGGTCTCCTCTCCCCCGGAAAACGGGGGAGAGGATGAGAACCCTAACGCGATGCCGCCGCCTACTTCAGCGCCCAGATCATGGTCACGGTCGCCGCCAGCGTTTCTTCGCCCGCTTCGATCGGAGTAGGGCTGGCGACCTTCGCCGCATCCATCATCACGCGGCCGCGCGGCTGTTCCACTCCGGCGGTCGGCTCGCTGATCGAGATCACATTGCCCAATTGCACGCCTGCGGCCGCAGCGTAGGTTTTGGCAATGCGTGTGGCGTTGGCCACCGCCGCCTTGCGGGCATCATCGCGCAGTTCGTCGGCTTTGCTGACGATGAACTGGATGCCGCTGATCTGGTTCGATCCCTCGCCCACCACTTTGTCGAGAATTTCGCCCAGTTTCTCCACTTTGCGCAGCCGGATGTCGACCGTGTTGGACACCTGATAGCCGGTCAGTTTTGGCGGCTTGTTGTCCTGGAAATATTCATACGTTGGCTGAAGATTGAAATTCGACGTCTGGATGTCGCGCGGCTCAATGCCTGCCGCCTTCAGGGCCGTCACGACCGGCTGCATCGACGCTGTGTTGGCAGCCAGCGCCGCCTTGGCGGTCTTGGCGCTGCTGCTTACGCCGACGGTGATTTCCACTTGATCGGGCTTGGCGGTGACCGTGCCAGAGGATGTGATGGAAACGGTCGGCGTCATGGGTCTGGCCTCGTCGGCGGCAAAAGCAAAAGCGGCCGGCAAAAGCAGAGCGCCGGCGAATGCTATGGCGGCGAATGCGCGGTGGGGTCCGTACATGAATGATCCTTGCGAGAGCGGCTATCGCTGGCAAGAATAGTGGCCATTGCGCTGGATTTGAGGCCAGTTCCAACGCGATCCGCAAATCGGACGCGGCGTAAACCGGGGACAGTATACCTATTTCTACGATGACCTTTCCGAGTGTCATCGGATGCGAAGAAATAGGTATACTGTCCCCGGTTTACGCCGCGTCCGATTTGCGGATCGCGTTGGAACTGGCCTCAAATCCAGCGCAATGGCCACTATTCTTGCCAGCGATAGCCGCTCTCGC
>JANMVX010000360.1:0-15653 GCA_031393505.1 Hyphomicrobiaceae bacterium
CGGCCCTAGCCCGTAACTTTTTTTGCCGACCATTCTGGTGGCCATTCGACGGCTTGGGGGGATGCCGCTGGTGTCCTCCCTCACGGCGACTTGGTGGTTACATCGACCGCAGCCTAGTCCGGAATTTTCGGTGAATTTTAAGGGTTTTCGCTTGAACGTGTACGTCCCCGCACTTAGCATTGGTCACATGACAGGCTTGGGGTGGTTCGATGGTCCGGTTGCTTATGGCAAAACTCGGCAGGACAGTGGCGATGGCCTGTATGCTTGGCATGGCTGGCTGTGCGACGGATGTCACCAAATGGAGCGACGACGATAACAGCCTATCCGACGCTGATGTTGCAGCGGCGGCCAACGTGTTCGGAGCGGTCCTGGCATCGGGCGGTGACGCGCCGGTGCCGCCGATCCCGGAGCTAGCTCCATCCATGGCAGCGGACGATTCCTGCATCAGCGAAGCCAACCAGATGCAGGTCGCCTCGCAAAACTGGGGCGGCAGCATTCAGGAGATTTCGCGGCGACTAGGCACGGCGCAGAAGGCGCTATTCGAAGGCCGGTGCGCGGGCCATCCTCAGGCTGCGGCCTATATCGCAGGCGCCGACCGGATGTTAGGTGAGGCCGAGCAAGTCCCTGCCCCGGATTCGCAGATGACCTCGAACGACTCTGGCCCCGGCGCGCTGTTGAATGGATTGCAACAAGCAGCTAGCGAATCGGCGGGAGCCGGTGTGGGAGACGACTGTCCCCAGGCGGCCTCGATTGCCGGTCGGATGAACCAACGCGCTGGCCAGCTCAGCAATGTCGTCCAGCAGATGGAAGTGCTGATGTGGGGCATGGAGGAGTTGATCAGAGCCTGCCCATCCTCGCCGGAACGTCCAGGTTGGGAATCGACACTGGCTTCGGCGGCGCACACCTGCAATCAGGTTGCGACCAGCACCTGCCAACCCCAGTGGCATTGACCTTTCGGCGCCTTTGTACCTGTAGCTTTCCTGAGTGATCCAGCATAAGAAGTCGCCGCTACACCCCGCGCTGCAACCGGTCGCCGCTGCCGGCCGCAAAGAGATGCACACGGTCCGGCCGGACGCGGAGGGAGAGCGGCGACTCAAGGGCCTGGCGGTAGTCGCGGTCGACCTTGGCAGTGAAGAACTCGGTCCCGATCTGTGTCGTCACCAGCGTGTGATCGCCCATCGGTTCGACAGCGAATACGGTGCTCTTGATCTGACCGGGATCGGCTGATGCGATGTCGGCGTCTTCGGGGCGCACGCCCAGGATGATCTTTTCCGGCAGGTTTTTGGCCATCGTCGCCGCGCTCAGCGCCAGCTCGATGCTAGGCGCCACAAACCGCCCGCCTTCCACCCGTCCCGCGATCAGGTTCATCGGCGGTGTACCGATGAATCCGGCCACGAACACATTGTTCGGGCTGTTGTAGATCTCGTCGGGCGTGCCGATCTGCTGGATGCGGCCGCCGTTCATGACCACGATGCGGTCGGCGAGGGTGGTGGCTTCCACCTGGTCGTGCGTGACGTAGATGGTGGTGGTCTGCAGCTGGCGCTGGATGTGTTTGAGCTGTACCCGCATGGTCAGGCGCAGTTTGGCGTCGAGGTTCGACAGCGGCTCGTCCATCAGGAACACGCGCGGCTCGCGCACGATGGCGCGGGCGAGCGCGGCGCGTTGGCGCTGGCCGCCCGAGAGCGCTTTGGGTTTGCGCTCCAGCAGATCGCCCAGCTCCACCATGGCAGCAGCCTTGCGTACCAGTCCATCCTGGTCGGGCTGGGGCACGCCACGCATACGGAGCGGAAAGCGGATGTTCTCGTAGATCGACATGTTGGGGTAGAGGGCATAGCTCTGGAACACCATGGCCACGTCGCGGTCGCGCGGGTCGACGCCGACCATGCTTTCGCCGTCGATCAGGATGTCGCCACCGGTGGGCTCTTCGAGGCCCGCGACCATGCGCATGGTCGTTGTCTTGCCACAGCCCGAGGGGCCGAGGAAAACCATGAATTCCTTGTCGCGCACGGTGAGGTCGACCTTGTCGACGCCGATGACGTTGCCCCAGGATTTGGTGACGCCGCGCAGAGTGATTTCAGCCATTTGTGGTCCTGAAAAAAGAAGACGTAAAATCGTGAAGTCGTGAAGTCGCCAAATCGTGCCAGCCGATTTGGCGACTTGGCGATTTCACGATTTTACGTCTTCCTTGAAACTGCCTCATCCCTTCACCGCGCCCATGGTCAACCCGCGCGAGAGATGATCCTGGATCAGGATCACCAAGATCAGCACCGGGATGAACGCCAGGAACCCGACCAGCGCGATGGCGTTGTAAATGATGCCATCAGAGCCGCCGGAAAAATTGGCCAGCGCCACCGACAGCGGATAGGCCTCGCGCGTCGCGATGATCAGCGTAAAGAGATATTCGTTCATGGCGAAAATCGCCGCGATCACCGCCGCCGTGACGATGCCAGGCAGGCACATCGGCGTGATGATGGACCAGAGAATGCGCAAGTCGGACGCGCCGTCGGTGCGCGCGGCGTCCTCGATCTCATGTGGAATGTCGAGCATGTAGCTGCGGATGATCCAGATCACGATGGAAAGGTTCATGGCCGCGTAGACCAGCATCAGCGCCCAGATCGAGTCGAGCAGGTGCAAATTCTTGAACAGGAAGAAGATCGGGATCGCGACCACCGCCGGCGCCATCATCTTTGTGGAGAGGATGTAGAAGCCGATGTCCTCGCGGCCTTTATAGGTGTAGCGCGCCAGCGAATAGGCGGCGGGAATGCCCAGGATCAGCGCGATAAAGACGCTGCCGGTGATGGCTTCGGCGGAGTTGAGGAAGTACTTTCCGATCGGCCATTCGTCCAGGATTTTCGCCCAGGTCTCGATGGTGAGGGTCGGGAAGTAGATCGGGTGCGGCGTGACGATTTCATTGCGCGGTCGGAACGCGATGCTGAGGAAATAGAGGATCGGCAGCAGGCAGAACAATCCCCAAGCCGACAAAATGGCGACACGCAAAATCGACGAGACCACGGTGGAGCGGCGGCGGACGGCCATCAATCCCTCCCCGAGCGGAAGTGTTTCTTCACCAGCAGCTGCGCGATCACGGTGGTGGCGATCAGCAGCACGACGCTTGCCGCCGACGCATAGCCAAAATCAAATTGGCGGAAGCCGGTGCGGTAGACGAAATAGCTCATGGTCTCGGTCGCCCCACCCGGCGTGCCTTGCGTGATGATGTGCACGGGCGCGAACATGGTCACGATGTCGATGCCGCGCAGGATGAGCGCGACGACGATGATCGGCTGCATCAGCGGCAGCGAGATATTGAAGAAGATCTTTGGCCAGGTCGCGCCGTCGAGCCGGGCCGCCTCCTCGATTTCCTTGTCCTGCCCCTGCAGCGCGGCGACGAAGATGATGAACAGGAACGGCGTCCATTCCCACACATCGACCACGATCAGCACCATGCGGGCGAGCCAGATGCTGGCCATGTAGTCGAGGTTGTTTTCGATCAGACCGATGCGGATCAACAGATCGCTGATGACGCGGCCGTCGTTGAAGAGCAGCTTCCACAGGAACGACACCGCCGACGGCATGAACAGCATCGGCAGCAGGAAAAGGATGCGCCACTGTTTGACGAGGGGATCGCGGTAGACGAGCGCCGCGAGCGTCATGGCGACGAAGAACTGGATGGCGAGGGTGATGGATCCCATCAGCGCCGTGTTCCACAGGCTGTTCCAGAAATCAGCGTCCGTGAAGAGGTGCGTGTAGTTGTCGAAGCCGGCCCATTCCAGCTTGAAGCGGCCGTTGTAGAAACTGCGCCAGATGGCGAAGATGCCAGGGTAGAGCGTGATGCCGAGCAGATAGACGACGGCCGGAGCGACCAGGAAATACGGGAAGGCTTTTCGCATGAATGCGCTGCGCCGGCGCACGGGCGTTCGCGCTGCGGCCCATCCTGTCGCTCGGTCTGCGGTTACGTCAGCCATGGAGTGTTCCAAAATTCAACAACACGAGCTTCCGCTATTGCACACGTAAAGCAGTTCACCGCTTGCGGCCAAGCGCGGCGAAACCGACAGCAACACATGCCGCCCTCGCATCCTGCTGAACATAGCGTCACTCGTAAAGACATTTGTACACAATAATTTTTGCCGGAGTCAAGTGCGGCCGGCGACGTCGCTAGGGCGCAACCGCCCGGTTGTTGAGCCACAGGGACATCATCAAAAGGACCAGTCCCAAAAGCAACCAGAGATCGATCGTCTCGCCAAACAAGGCGAAACCGAACAGCACGGCCGCCGGCGTCGCGACGTACACGGCCTGTACGGTAGAGACCGACCCCAAATGCTGGATCATGCTGAAGTAGCAGACGCGCTCGGCGATCCACATCACAATGACGGCGAACAGCAACAGATAGCCAGTCGCCTGTACGGTCGGCGCGGCGGCACCCACCGGGCCGGTCCACAGCAGCAACGGCAGGCAGATCACGCCTGAGGCCAAAGATTCCACCACGCCCGCCGTGCGGGACGACATGCCTTTGGGCCATGCGGCCGAGGTGTAGATGTTGTAGCCGGCATATAGCAGCGGCAGGGCGGCGGTGACCAGCACCCACCAGTTCACGCCCGATAGTCTGGCATCCGGCCGCGTCACGATCACCACCACGCAGGAAATCAGGCCGACCACCAGGGCCAACAAGCGCAAGCCGCTGAACCGTTCGCGGCCAAGCGCCAAAGCCAACGCGAAGGTCCAGAGCGGGGTGGTGGAGGTCACGACGGCCGACAGCGTCACAGGCACGTGGCGTATTGCGGCGAGCCCGATGCCCCAGGGAACATTGATCAGCACCGCACAGCCAAACCCATAGAGCACCTCGGGCCAGCCCAGTTTGATGCGCTCACCAGCCAGACGCTGCAGAATTATCAATCCCAGGCCAACGCCAAACCCTGAGGCAACCAGAATGACCGAAACCGGCACACCGGCCAGCCCCAGCGTCTTGTTGAGCGCGGGAGAGACGCCCCAGACCAGGCCGAGCCCGATCACAAAGAGCGCTTGGGTGAGGCCCGTCATGAAACCCTGTCAAAAAGTACGGTTGCCCCGCTTGCGCGAAGCTCTCTAGTATCGCGCCCAACAAGCCGCATTCGATCCCGGGAGAAATACACGATGAGCGCTGACAAGGTTTACGAGATTCCAACCACCTGGCAAGGCAAAGCCTGGATCGACGCCAAGACCTACCAGACCATGTACCAGCGCTCGGTGGACGATCCCGCCGGCTTCTGGGGCGAGCAGGGCAGACGCATCGACTGGATCAAGCCGTACACGAAGGTCAAGAATACCTCGTTCGCGCCCGACAACGTCTCGATCAAATGGTACGAGGATGGCACGCTGAATGTGTCGGCCAACTGCATCGACCGCCACCTGGCCAGCCGCGGCGACCAGATCGCCATCATCTGGGAGGGGGACGATCCCACCCAGGACGAGCGCATCACATACCGCCAGCTGCACGACCGCGTTTGCCGCTTCGCCAATGTGCTGAAGGCCAATGGCGTGAAGAAGGGCGACCGCGTCACCATCTATCTGCCGATGATCCCCGAGGCCACATACGCGATGCTCGCCTGCGCCCGCATCGGCGCGGTGCATTCAGTGGTGTTCGGAGGGTTCTCGCCCGAGAGCCTGGCGGGCCGCATCCAGGATTGCGCTTCGCGCTTCGTCATTACGGCCGATGAAGGCGTACGCGGCGGCAAGCCGGTGCCCTTGAAGAAGAACACGGACGACGCCCTGGCCAAGTTGCCGGGATCCGACGTCAAAGTGCTGGTGGTGAAGCGCACGGGCGGAAAAATCGCGTGGAACGCGGCGCGTGATATCTGGCTGCACGACGAGCTGAAGAAAGTTTCCGGCGACTGCAAACCCGAAGAGATGAATGCTGAGGACCCGCTGTTCATTCTCTACACGTCGGGCTCAACCGGCAAACCTAAGGGCGTGTTGCATACCACGGGCGGCTACCTGGTCTATGCCGCGCTCACGCATCAATACGTGTTCGACTATCACGATGGCGATATCTTTTGGTGCACGGCTGACGTCGGCTGGGTCACGGGGCACAGTTACATCGTCTATGGACCGCTGGCGAACGGCGCCACGACCCTGATGTTCGAAGGCGTGCCGAACTATCCGACGGCGTCGCGCTTCTGGCATGTCATCGACAAATGGGAGGTCAACATCTTCTACACCGCCCCCACGGCCATCCGGGCGCTGATGGGCGCGGGCGACGATTTCGTGAAGCGCTCGGACCGGTCGTCCTTGCGGCTACTCGGATCGGTCGGAGAGCCGATCAACCCGGAAGCGTGGGAGTGGTATCACCGCGTGGTCGGCAACGGGAGGTGCCCGATTGTCGACACCTGGTGGCAGACGGAAACTGGCGGCATTCTGATTTCGCCGCTGCCGGGAGCGACGCGGCTGAAACCGGGATCGGCGACGCTGCCGCTGTTCGGCATCAAGCCTGAGGTGGTCGATGACAAGGGGACGGTGCTGCAGGGCGCAACCAGCGGCAACCTGATCCTGACCGACAGCTGGCCCGGCCAAATGCGCTCGGTCTACGGCGACCACGAGCGCTTCGTTCAGACCTATTTCTCGACCTACAAAGGCGCCTACTTCACCGGCGACGGCTGCCGCCGCGATGCTGACGGCTACTACTGGATCACCGGCCGCGTGGACGACGTGATCAACGTCTCCGGGCACCGTCTGGGCACGGCGGAAATCGAGAGCGCGCTGGTTGGCCATTCGGGCGTATCGGAAGCCGCCGTGGTTGGCTACCCGCACGACATCAAGGGCCAGGGCATCTATTGTTATGTGACGCTGATGGCGGGGCTGACAGGGTCCGAGGCGCTGAAAACCGAACTTAAGCAGTGGGTGCGCAAGGAGATTGGGCCGTTCGCGACACCGGACCAGATTCAGTTCGCGCCAGGATTGCCCAAAACGAGGTCCGGAAAAATCATGCGGCGGATCTTGCGCAAGATCGCCGAGGACGACGTGGGCGCGCTGGGAGACACCAGCACGCTAGCGGACCCGGCGGTGGTGGAGGATCTGGCGAGGAATAGGCAGAATAGGCGGGGGTGAGGCTGTGGTGTCAGCGGGTCGAATGTGATAGGGTGCAAGGATGGAAGCGATAGACACGACGTTGGAAGAATTATTCGAGAAGGTTCGCAACCTTCCCGAAGACAAGAAAGTTGCGGCGACGCGCGCACTGAAAAAATTGACCAAAGAGAACGTCTACGTTCTTTCGGACGACGAACTCGCAGTCGTTGTACCGGCTCTTGAGGGTGCGCTGCGCGGCGAGCTTGCCAGCGATGAAGAGGTGTACGAAGCGCTATACAAACCCTGGACATGAGGGTAGGCTTCCATCCGCGAGCGCTCAAAGACGTGCAAAGAATTCGCGGATACATCAGCTCGCACGGATCAACCGTATCGGCAGAGCGCGTACGGAATCACCTGATATCGCGCATCGACAAATTGCGCGCCAAGCCAGACTTGGGGCCGATAAGCCAGTACCCGGGCGTCCGCGTTTTGGCTCCTACACGTTATTCATACAACATCTACTATACCATCCAAGATGAGTTCGTGCTGATTTTGCACGTGCGGCACACGTCACGATCAACTCTCAAAGAACTAAAGTAGCCCATGCCCCACCCCAACATAACCTTGCGCGAAATCACTTTCGAAACCGTCCGCCAAATCACCGCGCTCGACGTCGCCGCCCAGCAACGCGGCTACGTCGCGCCAAACGCCGTCAGCATCGCCGAGGCCTACTTCAATCCCGGCGCATGGTTCCGCGCGGTCCATGCCGCCGACAAGCCGGTGGGCTTCGTCATGCTGCTCGATCCTGACGTGGCCGGGGCCCTCGTACGGAGCCCCATCAGCCCACAGAGCATCGTCTTGTGGCGCCTGATGATCGACCATCGCCACCAGCACAAGGGCTACGGCCGCCAGACGCTCGACCTGATCTTCGCGCACGCTCGCGCCAACCTCCGTGCCAGGAGGATCATTTCCAGCTACGTTCCCGGCGAGCAGGGGCCAAAGGCCTTCTATCTCCGCTACGGCTTCCATGAGACCGGCAGGTTCCGCGCAGACGGCCGCGAGATTGAAATCTCCAAGGAACTGTAAGGGCCTAGGCGTAAGCCCCAAATCCCTCCTTGCATCCCACCCCCACCCGTGCTACCCACACCTGCATCGAGTTTGGCCGGACGACCGAGCCCCTACGCCGTGGCCCTGCCAAGCGCACGTTCAATCCCCCCCAGCAAAATTCGATATTCGGCCAGCTTTGCGCGCAGCGCCAAGCGGGGTCATCTGCCTATTGGACGTCACAAAGGAAAGTCTATGGAAACCGGCATCGTCAAATTCTACAACGATCAAAAGGGCTTCGGCTTCATCACCCCGGATAAGGGCGGCAAGGACGTGTTCGTTCACGCCACCGCTCTGGAGCGCGCTGGCATGCGCGGTCTGGCCGAGGGTCAGAAGGTCGCCTTCGACACCGAGCCGGATCGTCGTACCGGCAAGATCGCCGTCGCCAACATCAAGGCGGCGTAAGGAGCCGGGCACTCGTGGCCCGACCCTGAGCTATCCGGCAAAGCCGCTCCATCCCGGGGCGGCTTTGTTGTTTGGGGACATGATGTTCATCGCCAGCCCCGCGCGATCCCATCGGCTGAAACGCAGCGCTATCGCTGGCGATGATCTTCGTGTCCCCGGTCTTGTTCGCGGCAGACCGGGGACATGATGTTCATGTTCGGCTCATCACACCATCTTTCCCACAACAGCATGGCAGGCCGAACATGAACATCATGTCCCCCTGCCAAGCCTGCGGCGCCTGTTGCGACACCTCACCCGACTGGCCGCGCTTCTCTCTGGAGAGCGACGAGGCGCTCGCGCTGATCCCGGAAAAATTCGTCGCCGCCAATCTCTCGGGCATGCGTTGCGAAGGCAACCGCTGCTCGGCGCTTTCGGGCAAGGTGGGTGAGGCGACGGCCTGCACCATTTATGTGCATCGCCCCGACGTCTGCCATGCCTGTCAACCGGGCGACGACGCCTGCTCAATAGCGCGGGCGCACCACGGTTTGCCCGCGCTTGAGGCGATTGGGGCGGCGGACGGCCCATAGTGCTTGCGATTTCTTGAAATTACAGCAAATTTTGTGATTTTTACACGAAATTAACTCTTCTTTTTTGCAGGAAATTCGATTTTTTCAGCCTCGCATCGCCATTTTACATCCCCGCGGCGCGTGCGTTTACCATGGCGAGTTTGGCCAGAGGTTCGACATGCAGGGCGTAGCGCTCCGCTTGCGCTGAAGCAGCATTGCCCTTGATCATCCGTCCACGGATGCCATGACAGATGGCGGCGAAACGGAACAGGTTGTAGGCGTGGTAGAAACTGCGCTCGCGCAAAAGCGGGCGGCCGGCGGCCTGGCAATAAATCGCCACCGCCTCGTCTTCGGTGGGAACCCCAAGCGCCGACGGATCGAGCCCGACCAGCGACTTCATCAGCGTCTGCGGGAACTTGTACATCAGCAGCAGATAGGTGAGGTCGGCCAGGGGATGACCGAGCGTTGACAGTTCCCAGTCGATCACGGCGACCACGTCGGGCGAATGCTCCGCGAACATCGCATTGTCGAAACGGAAGTCGCCGTGCAGCAGCGCGAGATCGTCGCCAGGCGGGATATGCTGCGGCAGCCAGTCGACCAGTAGGTCCATGTCCGGCACGCGTCCGGCGTCGGGATCGGCTTGGTACTGACGGCTCCAGCGCGCGATCTGGCGGGTGAAGGAATTGCCCGGTTTGCCGAAATCAGTCAGACCGAGCGCGCCCACGTCCAACGCGTGAAGTTTCGCCAGCGTGCGGATCAACGTCTCGTGATGGTGACGACGTTCTGCTATCGGAACATCTTGCAACGCCGGATCCCACAGCACGCGGCCGGCGACACGCTCCATGACGTAGAACGGCGTGCCGATCACATCTGCGTCCTCGCACAGCAGATGCGGGCGCGGCACCGGAAAGCCAGCGTGCGAAAGGGCGGAGAGGACGCGGAACTCGCGATCCACGGCATGGGCCGACGGCAGCGTCGCTCCCGGCGGCTTGCGGCGCAGCACATAGGACGTAAGCGGCGTTTCCAGCAGATAGGTCGGGTTGGATTGGCCGCCGGAGAACTGGCGCACACGGAGCGGTCCGGCGAAACCAGGCAGGTGCGACGCAAGATACGGCTGCAGCCGCGCCGCATCGAAGCGGTGCGCCTCGCGAACCTCGATGGTCTCGCCGCCGCTCATGCCGCCGCCGCCGCTAGCGCAGCCAGCCGTCCCTTCTCCCAGCCGATGATCGCTTTCTTTCGCGTGATGCCCCAATGGTAGCCGGTGACATCTCCGCTCTTGCCCAGCACGCGGTGGCATGGCACCACGAAGGAAATCGGGTTCCTGCCCACCGCCGCTCCCACCGCCCGGCTGGCCTTGGGCTGGCCGAGGTGGGCCGCAATGTCGGAATAGGTGCAGGCCCGCCCGGCCGGAATTTTCACCAGTGCGTCCCAGACCCGCACCTCGAAATCGGTGCCGATCATGACCACGTTCAGCGGCTTGGCCAGCGCTTTGGCGGGGGCGAAGATCGGTGCCAGCAAGGGTTCGGTTCGCTCTGGGCGTTCAATGAACGTGGCCGCTGGCCAACGGCGCGTCATATCAGGAAGGGCTTCCATCCCCCCGAACTCGCCGTCGCAAAATGCAAGGCCGCACAGGCCGCGCTCGGTCGCCATCAGCAGGGCGGTGCCGAACGGGCTGGGGTGGAAGCCGTAGGTGATGGTCAGCCCCGCGCCGCGCCGCTTGAAATCGCCGGGCGTCATGGCCTCGTGATCGACGAACAAATCATGCAATCGTCCTGGTCCTGAAAGTCCAACCTCGTAGGCCGTCTCCAACACGCTCGCCGAATCCGCCAGCAACGCACGCGCGTGATCGATGGTGATGGCCTGCACGAATTCCTTCGGGCTGAGCCCGCACCAACTCGTGAAAAACTTCTGGCAATGGCTTGGGCTCATGTCGAGTTCGGCAGCGAGCTGGTCGAGATCAGGATGGTCACGCCAATGTTCGGTCAGGAACTCAATCGCGAACCGGATACGGCCGTAATCGGCAACCGGTCCCTTCGTATTGCGCGATGGCGGCGACGCCATGCTCGAGCGCGCGGTGGCGAGGCCGTTGATATGTTCGACATCCATGACGGGCACCTCCTGTTTCCATCTCTCTATCGGCGCTGCTGGCTTGAAACGACCCGATTCGTGATTGTTCACAAAGTTCAATGCGCCAAGGCCGCGCGCAACGCCGTGGCAAGGCCGCGCCGCTCCGGATCGCTGAGGCAGCGCCCCACCACGACGAAACGACCCTTGGACATCAGGCGCAATTCACTGCCACCACCGGTCAATTCAACAAGTTCGACACGCAGCCAATAGGGATTGAATGATCGTCGCAGCAGCCCCCCATCTGGACTGCGCGTCGTGACGGAGAGTTCGTCAGAACCAATGTCGATCATCTCGATCTCACGCGCCGCACGATAGTTCATCTGGAACGCCAGAGTCAGCAGCAGCACGTCCAAGCCGAAGAACCCAAACACCGGCCAAGCGCCGAGCATGAGAAAGTACAGCCCAGCAACAAAACTGACGCCGCCGTAGAGGACCATCAAAATCAGAAATCCACCCGACCCAAGGGAGCGATGTGGCCGCAGCACGAAGGTCTGACGCTGCCCGAGGGCCGGAAGTTGGTCCATCATGCGCTCGTCTGGTTCAACCCATCGACAATCGCAAGCGCCATCATGAGATCAAGATGCGCCCCGCCGCCGTTCTTGTAGAATGTGATATCGGCAGCCGTCTGCCGGCCTTCCGACCCGGCTATCAGATCGTACAGATCTCCCAAAACGCTGCCTTCTGAAATGGCGCCGCTGGCGATTGGTGCCATTAGTTCGCCGATGTGGTGTATCGTGGTGCCGCGAAAATCCACGAACACGCGTGAACGCCGCGCGGCCTCGTCGTCCGCCTCGCGCATCTGAGCGGTATACGCCCCGACCAGATCGAGATGCGCGCCAGGCTTCAACCAGGCGCCACGGATGAGCGGTTCGGTGCTCATGGTGGCGCTGCAAATGATGTCGGCGGAGCGAACGGCTGCCGCCAAATCGGTGGTCACCGTTAGGTGACGGCCAAGGTCGCCCAATCGAAGCGCCAAGCTCTCGGCCCGCGCCGCGCTGCGGTTCCAGATGGTGACCTGTTGAACGCTTGGGCGGACAGTAATGTGTGCACGGATCAAATATTCCGCCATGGCGCCGGCGCCGATCATCGTGAGCGTGGCGGCGTCTGGCCTGGACAGAAGTTCTGAACCCAATGCCGAATCTGCCGCAGTCTTCCACTTGGTCAGGCAAGCCCCATCAATTGCCGCGATAACGCTACCGGCCTCGGGATCCATCAACAGCGCTGCGCCTTGCACTGTGGGAAGCGCCGGCGAGCGGTCAACGTTGGCTGGAAACACCGAAGCCGCCTTCACCAGCGACCCCATGCCCGAAATCCAGGCCGCACGCGTCAGCAGGCCCGTGCTGGCCTCGCCGAGATAGACATCGCCGATCTGGGGCTTTCCGCGTTTATGGCCCTCGCGCAGGGCGGCAACGGCGCGCGGCCACGTCATGGCGCTGTCGACCTCGGCGGCGGTGATCACGCGCACGATTGGTGTTCCCCTCTAGTCCGCATCAGTGTTGCCGGACCCTGCGCCCGGCATGCGAGTCGTTTCGCCTTCGGGCACGAAACGCTGCTCAGCGAAGGCCAACAGCTCGCCCCACTGGACCGCATTCACGTCCTCGCCCTGATGGCGCAGGCTTGAGAGCGCTCCGCGCAGCAGCGCGGGGCCGACGTCGCGGGTGACAGTCAGCCACTCCACTGCCGTGGCCGAAAGGCCAGGTCGCGCCTCGTCATCGAAAATCACGTCGCCGTTACGGCAGTGCAGCGCCACGCCGGGCCATCGAACCATGATGGAGTGATCAAAGCGCTTGGATAGCCGCGCCAGCGCAGGCAGGATCAGAACTGGCGCCGCCAGATTGCGCCACGACAACTCGGCCCCCGGCGGCGGCAGCGGGATCACCTCGTCGGTCAGCGCAATAAGAACGGAGATGGGCCCCAGCCGGCGATGTGGCGCGGAAGGAGCAAATGTGGAACCGTTGCGCTCGGCTGAATCAAAGGACTCCAGCCGGTGCATTTGCTTCAAAACGCCTTCAGTGAGCGGCTTTAACCAAGGCAACCCGCGCATCGCGAGCCAGCGCGCCGACCGTCCAGCCTCTTCGGCCAAACCCCAGCCATAGCCGGCGCAGCGGGCCGCCTTCACTGCAGACGATTCGATCTCGTTCAACGAAACCCAGATGGGAGCGGTTCTGGAAGGGGGCATATCGGTCCGGTTTTGGAAGCGCCGCAGGTAATCCACGGTTGACGATAGTTCACATCATACCCATGTTGCGACGGGCGGGACAGTGCTGACTCGGCGCCGGTTTAGGCGCGGGGTGAGTTGCATTTTCCCGCATGTGCCACGATCCCCGGCTTGCGGCCATCTCGCAGCGGGACTTAAGCTAACGAGCGCCGGAGCCTATGGAACATTTGTCGAGTGTCGCTGCGCTGCCGTTTTTCGGCATGCCGGGCTTTGTGTGGGTTGGCTTCATTGGCCTAGTGCTGTTGCTGCTCCTGATGGACCTCGGCATTTTTCACGGCAAACCGCATGAAATCGGTGTGCGTGAGAGCCTCGCGTTGTCGGCGTTCTTTCTGGCTTTGGGGCTGGGATTTTCGGTCGTGGTCGGGTTCGTCTACTTCCATCAGGACCCAGCCCTGATCCTCGATCCGCACCTCGCCACGGGCATGACCTCCTTCTCACGCGCCTGGCATGCCGCCGAACTCTATCTCACCGGCTATCTGATCGAACAGTCGTTGTCGCTCGACAACATTTTCATCATGTCGTTGATCTTTAGCTATTTCGCGATTCCGCGCCAATATCAGCATGCGGTGCTGTTCTGGGGCGTTTTGGGCGTCATCCTGATGCGCGGCGCGATGATCATGGCCGGCGCGGCGCTGATCGTGCACCTGCACTGGGTCATCTATGTGTTTGCGGCGCTGCTGGTCGTCACCGGGTTTCGCATGCTCTGGTCGGACGATGACGAGACCGATATTGGCAGCAATCCCGGCGCGGCGCTGATCAAGAAGGCCTTGCGGGTGAAGGACGAACTGCATGGCGACCGCTTCGTCATCACGGCGCCGCATCCCACGACAGGCCGGCCTGTGAAATGGGCGACGCGGTTGTTTCTGTGCCTGGCGACCATCGAGATTGCAGACGTGGTGTTCGCCATTGATTCCGTCCCAGCTATTTTCTCCATCACGCAAGAACCGTTCATCGTCTATTCGTCCAACATCTTCGCCATTCTAGGCTTGAGGTCGCTGTATTTCGCGTTGGCGGCGATGGTGCACAGGTTCCACTACCTCAAATATTCCTTGGCCCTGGTGTTGGTTCTGATCGGTGGCAAGATCCTGGCTGAACCGGTCATAGGGCGGCTCCCCACGGAGTTCAGCTTGATTGCGACGGTGGTGTTGCTGGTTGGCGGCGTCGCGTTCTCGCTCTGGCAGACGCGCAAGAAGGTGACTGCGACAGAGTAAACGGCGCGGGGCGCCGTGCCCGAAATTAGGCTTTGTGCGGGGGAGGCCGGAACTTGTCCCCCCTTTGCTCGCACGTCTCAAGGACGTGGAGAAGCGTGCCTCACCAAAACACAAAAAAGCCTGAAGCGCGAAAGGTCCGAGGGAGGTGCGGACGCGCTTCAGGCTGAGCCCGGGCGAAACCGCCCGGGTTCGGTGTCGAGTGATAGGTTTAGAACGGCAACTTCTTGCCCTTGCCGACGTACAGGCCCGCTTCCATCGAGGCATAGGACACGGGATCTTTGCCGACGTAGAACTTGCCCTTCTCAGTCATGGTCTTCTTCCAGGCGGCCACGCCGTTATCGAGCGCCTGCTTGGCAGTCTGTTGACCAACCACGGCCTTGTTGATCTCGTTACCGAGCGCGATTTCCATTTCGAGCGTGTACGGAAGGCGCGGCGCGCACCAGCAATAGTCCAATTCGTCAGCCCAGACTTTGGCGGGCTGCGAAACTTTGCGCAGGTTCTCGTTGGCGAGCACCGACTTGTAGCCCGGGGCGACGCCGTTGGCGTTGGCCTCGTTCATGGCCATGGTCGAGGCCGAGGTGAGATACGCCAACATCAGGAAGGCCGCTTCCGGGTTCGGCGACGAGGCCGAGACGCACGAGGTCGATCCCGCGATGTTCGGCGGGGCGAACACGCCGCCTTCCACGCGCGGCTCATAGACCGTGAGTACGTCATCGCCGATCTTGCTCTGGTCGGGACGCGTCGCCTGGGTGCCTGAATCCTGCCAGGAGATGTTGACGGCGACCTGGCCGCCGAGCCAGGCGGCTCGATTGGTCGGCCAGTCGGCGCCGGCATGGCCCTCGATGGCGTGCTTCGACAAAGCGATCATGGTCTCAAGACCCTTCACGCCCGCGTCGCCGTTGAAGATCGGCTCCCACTTGTCGTTGAACAGCATCATGCCGTGCTGGGCGGCGATGTGCTCCCAGGTGTAGGTGGCCCAGAAGCCGCGCGCGTTCATCATGCCGATGG
>JANMVX010000084.1:0-5733 GCA_031393505.1 Hyphomicrobiaceae bacterium
GGGGGTGGCACGAGCGAGCGGCGGCGGCTCCGGAGGGAAACGGGGCGGAGCGCGATCTCCAGGAGATCGCCTTGAGGGACCGCGGATGACAAGCGATCTGATTGAACGGCGCCGAAGTCGGTATCGAATAACCACGAGTTATGCTCCATCTGTTTCAAGTAAGCGTCGATCACTGGTGAGCATTCTGGCTCTTTGTGATCGCACCGATTGTGAAATGATGGCGAGGACGAATTTTGTCGAGGGGTTCAGGAAGAAGCAGAGTTTCTGGGTCATAGGGCAAGATAGATAGGCGTCACCAAGGTGACGCGAGAGCCCGCAATATCGGCACGATTGTTGACGTCAAAGATTATTTTTGCTGTGCAATGAGATTCTATCGACAAGGGGCGCTTTGACAGTATTGCCGCCCTCAATTGATCACAAATTACGCGACAATGAAATCAGGCAATATCGTGATGCATGGTCAAAAATGCCCAAGTCAGAGTTCACTCCAAAGCTCGGAAGGCCGCGATCCCGCTCGACGGACAAACCCGGCCGTGTGACGCGCGTAATCGTCAAAGCCGCCACGCGACGCCGGTCATCCAAATCACCTTGGGCCAACGCGCTGACCAAACGGCCCGTCGCCGAACTTGGGCGCGGCAAGGGCGCACTCTACCAATTAGCGACGCCACCGGCCGGCTGGCGCCGGGTCATCGTCAAGGTCCGCATCGCCCGTCACGGCGCCTCCGATCTCGGCGCTGCCCGCTCCCATCAGCACTACATCACGCGCGACGGCGTCACGCGCGCAGGCGGTCCCGGACAACTCTATGACCGCGAGCAGGATGTTGCCGATGGCGGCGGCTTCCAGGAACGACAGAAGGGCGACACCTACCAATTCCGAATGATTGTCGCGGCCGAAGACGGCGCCCGCCTGCGCGATCTGAAACCCTTCGTGCGCGATCTCATGATCAAGATGGAGCGCGACCTGCACACCAAGCTCGACTGGATCGCCGCCGATCATTTCAACACCGGCCACCCGCACACTCACATTATCATCGCCGGCCATGACGACCAGGGCCAGGACCTCGTGATGGCCCGACACTATATCAGCCACGGCATCCGGCACCGAGCTCGCGATCTCGTCACTTTTGAGCTGGGCCCGGAATTGGCGTTCGAGCGCGCCGTCAAGCTCGCCAATGAGGTGAAGGCGGAGCGCTTCACTTCGATCGACTACGGCATCGTGACCGAGGCCAGAAACAATGTGCTGGTCATCTCAGCACGAGCCGATGGCGACCGTCAGCGCGAGGCGTGGCGCATCGGCCGGCTTCGGCATCTTGAGACAATGGGGCTGGCCAAGGAGCCGCACACCGGCGTCTGGCATATCGACAACGACCTGCAGGCCAAGCTGCGCAGCCTCGGCGAGCGCGGCGACATTATGGTCGCCATGCAAAAGGTTATGCGCGCGCACGGCATGGACCGGCCGGCGGGCGACTTTGCCATTTTCCCTGGCGCCCCGGCGTCCGCGCCCGTGATCGGACGTGTACTGCGGGTTGGGATCGCCGACGAGATGACGGATCGCAAATTTCTCGTCGTCGACGGTGTGGACGGACGACTGCACTACGCCGTGATGGGCAAGCTGGCCGGTCAGGAGGCGCCCGAGGCCGGCGTGATCGTGGCGCTGACGGGCGGCGGTGAGAAAGCCAAGATGCAGAGCGCCCACGTCAAGGTTCTGTCTCACTGGCCGTTGGAACGCTTGCCAGACGCGCAAGCCGCGACCTGGCTCGATAAAGCGATCGTCGAGGACAAGATCCCGGTCCTGAGCGAGCGCGGTTTTGGTGCGCAGGTCGCGACTGCGCTCGGAAGGCGGGCCGATTGGCTGGCGGCAAACGGTCATGCCATCATCGAGCGGCCCGGTACCGTCACGCCCAACCTAGGCATGCTTCGTGATCTGGATCGGCTGGCGGAATCACGGCTCGCATCGCAACTCTCCGAGCAGTTGGATCGCGTCTACCGTCCGGCCGCCGAGGGCGAGCGGATCACCGGCAAACACATCCACACCGTCGAACTCCCGTCTGCCCGCCTAGCTGTCATCGCCGGACGGACAGACTTTACCTTGGTCTCCTGGCGCAAGGACCTCGCGCTGTTCCACGGCAAGGACATCAGTGTCACCGTCCACGATCGCGCCATCACTCTTGCCCTCGCCCGAGGACGCGATCTGGGATTGTCTCGATAGCTCGAAGACCGAGTCAGAGTATTTTGGGCCTCCGCCGGCCGAAACGGCCGCCGTCCCGCCCTATCGCTCTGGCCAGCGGCCGTCGCGACCGAGCCCCAAAGGGGGGCTCGGCCCTGGCGGGTCACGGTCGGTAGGCCAAAGGACCAAGTCGCAATCCGGCCGCAGCGCATAAGTCAATGCCGTCGCCAGCTGTGCGTTTTGTCACCGAAATCGTCGCTTGCGCTCGCCACTCGTCCGCGATGCCTTTGGCGCCGACACCTATGCTTGCCTTCAGGCCATCAAGCGGCGCTTCGACCGGGACAACCTGTTCTGCATGGCCTGGGAAGTTTAGGAAGAGGCGACCAGACGAATGACGCTGCATGTCGCTCCAAAAGCAACGAACCCAAGAGATGTTGAGGTCGTCGTCCGAGCGGCTCGACCAGATCGCATCGATGCTCAGCATGAACGGCATGGATCAATCGCCAAATGCTGTGCCCCTGGCAGGAATGCGCTGCATGGTGCCGCCAAACTTCCAGACCGACGAGAACGTCATTTCCGAGCGACGTTGGGTGAGGTGCACGGTGATTTCGCGACATCGTGGCGCGAAGCAGAAACGGGTTCCATGCCGCGAACGGCATATGGGTGCGACCGGACCAAGACTTTGCAGATGCCCCCGACCGCGACATTGTGTGCATCCCGGACTTCTTCGTGAACCCCGGGGAAAGCGTCGCGGGTCGGTACGATCCGGAAGCTCTTTGGTTAAGGCAAACTCACGATGCCGGCGCCATGCTCGGCAGCGCCTGTTCGGGCGCAGTTCTTCTCGGGGAGGCAGGCATGTTGCGGATTCTGCCGAAGGCGGCTCACAGTTCGCGAGGCGACGATTCTACGCCCGCGCGCCTTCTCGCAACTCCCGGATCTAGGATGAAAGGTTGCAGATGTCCGTGACACAAAAGCGTCAGCGTTCACACAAGTCGAAGTCTGTGGAAAAGTCGTTCTTATAGCTGTTTTCGAGTATCATCGTCTGGCGCCCCCTGGCGCATGATGTGCAAACGCATCATGTCGCGTCCATAACCATCAACATGTCGATTTTGCGATAATAAAATGGAAGATTATTGCTATGTTTAAAAGCTTTATTCTACTATATATTGTCATTTTTTCCATACTCTGCGGAACAACGCCATATAGCGCCTCAGCAACTGAGTTGCGTGTGCAATCAATATCTGAGTTCACCGAAACAGAATTGTCGCCCGTCCAAGTTTTGCTTAAAGCCGCAAATCACGCAATCCATGAAGCAGGATGCGTACTTGATAACAAATTAGAATTAGTTTCACCAGGACGCTGGAAAGCAATAGCTACTTGTCGTGAGGGGCGAATGGATGTTACTCTCACTTCGATGGGCACCATATTATTCAATCCGCTGTAATTTCTAAACACCAGTGATCACATTTTGTGAACTTTTTTTTGCTAACTGCTCACCCCTTGCCCTGTGAATCGGCATCGGCGGGGGTGCTAGCGACGAGGGTTCTGGTGATGGCCGCCGGGACGGTCCGGTCGCATTCTGACTATTCTTGCAAAGACTGGTCACAGATTCTTAACAGCTGGGGAGTAGATATTTCTTTATCACACAGTCTTTCGCCAACCGGCATGATGCATGGTTGCTCACACGCACCCTCAAAAATGTTGTTTTGAGAGGCCGTGTCGTGGGTGTCAGGTATGCTTGCACGGTTATCTTCGTCGCAAAAAGCTCATCGCGATCCGTTCGACTTCAAAGTCAGTTTGCCAACACTGTCACGCCCTATCTTTCTAAGGCTGATTGTTGGCACCGAGCGCCGTAATGCTGCTCGACTCGTGAAAGAAGGACAAACGTCGAAGCGGTCAATTGCGTTCACCTATGCGGTGGTCGGCTGGCTTGCAGTAGCATCATCGGGATTCGGCTTCTTCTGTGTTGCCTACCTAGTGAAAAGCGCATTGGGCATTAACTTGTTGTCTGGACCATCCCCATTCCATGCACTCTACAAATTGTTCTTGGAACATTGACGGTGTGACGCAAAACGACGCTCCTGGCCCATCGATCCAGTTCGGCTGCCGTCCGACAAGTTCGAAGCTAGGTGCACCGCGTCCGCGCTCCAGTAGCGGTCGCTAACGAGGGTGCCCGCACCGGCTGATCGCGACCAGCGATACCAATCGACGACAACCACCTGTTCCGATTGTTCGCAACCACCGGTTCCGAGCGATCGCGACCAATAGCCGGAACCTGAGGATGCGTGTGACGCCGCCTGTTGCGTGATCTTCGAATCGGCATGGCCTTGCTGCTTTTGCGGTGGAGCGGGGGATGCCCGGACAGAGATTACCCATGCGCAAGATCCGCGATGTTCTGCGCCTGTCGGCGGTTGGCTGTTCGTCAACTATGCCGGCACGACGTTGCAGGTGATCGGCGGGACGACAGGCGAAGTGCGGACGGCGGCGCTGTTCGTGGCAGCACTCGGCGCCTCGAGCAACACCTATGCCGTAGCGACCAGGACCCAAGGCCTGCCCGACTGGATTGGCGCCCACGTCCGGGCCGTCACGTTCTTTGGCGGCGTTGCCGCGCTGACGGTGTCCGACAACCTGAGGTCCGGCATCACCAAGGCTTGCTTCTACGAGCCGGCGGTCGACCGCCCTTGTTAGTGCGAGCCAAATCACACAGAGTTTCCTGCTTACCCACCGACGTCAGTCGCATTTACGCCACACGAATCTCTGACTTTCCCCCGTGATTTGAGGCAGATGGCTGATGGCGCGCAACGAGGTGCAATTCCAGAAAGGCCTGTCAGAGGCCGATTTCCTGAAACTGTACGGCGCCGAGGAGCTGTACCGCGCGGTGGTTTTCAAGCTGCGCTGGCCTGATGGCTTCGTCTGCCCGGCCTGTCAAGGGTGCGCCCACTGCGTGCTCACAAAACGCGTCCTCTACCAATGCAACGCCTGCAAGTTGCAGATCTCCCTTACGGCCGGCACCATCTTTGCCGCCACCAAACTGGGGCTGACGGTCAGGTTCCGCGCCATGTACCATATGACGCAATCCAAGCAGGGCATTTCGTCGGTTGAACTGGGCCGCCTGCTGGGCGTGCGCCAACGCATCGCCTGGGCCATGAAGAGCAAGCTGGCGCAGGTCATGCTGGAGAGCGACGACGATCCGGACAAGCGCCTGACCGGCCGCGTCGAGATGGACGACGCCTACCTCGGCGGCGAGCGCTCCGGCGGCAAGCGAGGGCGCGGCGCGCCCGCCAATAGGCCGTTTGTCGCCCGACAAGGTCAAACTGCGCCGCGTCAAGCGCTTCACAAAGACGGCCATCAAGTCGCTGGCCGAAAAAACCCTGCTGCCGACGGCCGAGGTCTACACCGATGGCCTCGGCTGGTTCCGGGGCGTCGTCGAGGCTGGCGCGACCCATCGGCCGCTGACCATTGGCCCCCTGCTGAACTCGGCCAAGATGCCCCGATTCAAATGGGTGAACACCGTGCTCGGCAACATCAAGAGCGCCGTCACCGGCACTTACCGGGCGGTGCGCAGC
>JANMVX010000104.1:0-2281 GCA_031393505.1 Hyphomicrobiaceae bacterium
AAACGCCTCACCGAGCGCTACGACGCCCTCTACATCGCCGACGAGGTGCAAACCGGCTTTATGCGCACCGGCCTGATGTGGGGCGTGATGAAATACGGCATCGAGCCGGACATCATGGTGGTCGGCAAGGCGATCACGGGCGGCATCTATCCGATTTCGGCCGCGATCATCTCCAAGAAATACGCCGGCTGGCTGACCGAGGATGGGTTCGGCCACATCTCCACCTCGGGCGGGGCCGAGATCGGCTGCTGCGTGGCCATGAAGGTGCTGGAGATCACGCAGCGGCCGGAAGTAGCCAGCATGGTGCGCTATATCTCGGATTACGTGCGCGCGGGGCTGAACCAGATCCAGGCGCAGTACCCCGATTGGTTCATCGGCATCCGCCAGCATGGCGTGGTCATGGGGCTGGAGTTCAACCACCCCGAGGGCGCCAAACCGGTGATGAAGCATCTCTATCGCAACGGCGTCTGGGCGATCTTCTCGACGCTCGATCCGCGCGTGCTGCAGTTCAAGCCCGGCATCCTGATGACGCAAGGCCTGGCCGAGGAGATGCTGCGCCGTGTGGAGACTGCCATCGGCGCCGCGCGCAAGGAAGTCATGGGCGCCAACAGCCGGAGGGCGGGCTAGTGGCTGAACCTTCCCAACTCCTCATCGACATCACGGGCACGCCGGCGGCGCTCGCCGCGCAGGCCGAGACCGTGCTCGAACGCGCGCGCTGGGCCGGCGAAGTGTACCAGCGCTATGACCGCACGCGCGTGATGGCCATTTGCCAGGCCGTCGCCGATGCCGCCTTCAGCAAAGCCGAGGCCTATGCCGAGTGGGCGGTGCGCGAGACCGGTTTTGGCGTGGTCGCGCACAAGAAGATCAAGAATGAGCTGACCAGCCGGGCGTTCCTCGACTATTATCGCGGCTGGGATTTCGTCAATCCGCGAACGGACGCCGCGACCGGCGTGGTGGAAGTCCCGCGCCCCGCCGGCGTGATTTTCGCGCTCATCCCGTCGACCAATCCCATCGCCACCATCAACTTCAAGGCCATCTGCGCGCTGCTCACCCGCAACGCCATCGTCATGTCGCCCCATCCGGCCGCGCGCGAATGCTGCGTCGATGCGGTCCGCATGCTGGCCAAGGTCGCCGAGGCGGCGGGCGCCCCCGACGGCATCATCCAGGTGGTGGAAAAGCCCGCCATCCCGCTGATCGAACAGTTCATGCGCTCCGACCGCACCGACGTCATCCTGGCCACCGGCGGCAACGCCATGGTGCGTTCGGCCTATTCCTCGTCCAATCCGGCGCTGGGCGTCGGGCCGGGCAATGCGCCGTGCTATGTGGATTCCAGCGCCGATCTGAAACACGCCGCCTGGTGCCTGACCGAGAGCAAGAGTTTCGATAACTCCGTGCTCTGCACAAACGAGAGCGTGCTGATCGCCCACGAAGGCATCGCGGACGACCTACAACGCGAATTGTCCAAGGCCGGCGCCCACATCTGCAACGAGGCCGAGACCAACGCTCTGCGCACCTATCTTTTCCACGAGCGCGGATTTAACGTCGAATCCATCGGCCAGAACGCAAGCTGGGTCGCGGCCAAGGCCGGCATCAAAGCGCCGCCCAAGACCAAAGTGCTGGTCACGCCCATCGAGCTGATTGGCGTCGACGAGCCGCTGAGCCGCGAGAAGTTGTGCCCGGTGTTGGCCATGTTCACAGCCTCGAGCCGTACCCAGGCCATCGCCACGGCGCGTGCCGTCCTTCGCTATCAGGGCGCGGGCCACTCCTCGGCGATCCACTGCAAGGACGCCCAGACCATTCTCGATTTCGCCGCCGCCGTGGAAGTCTACCGCGTCGTCGTCAACGCGCCGTGCAGCCAGGGCGCGGCCGGTTTTGGCACCAATCTCGCCCCCACCATGACGGTCGGCACCGGATTCTTCGGCCGCTCCTCGATCGGCGAAAACATGGGGCCGCAGCATCTCGTGCACTGGACGCGCGTGGCCTTCGGCGCGGAATCGCGCGACCTCGCCCGCGGCGTCACCAGCGCCAGTTTCTCGCTGCCCGGTCCGTTGCCCGAAGCGCCGTCGGACGGTGTGCCTGGAAAATCGGCCGCCATGTTGAGCAGCGTACCAACCATCGACCCCGCCAACCAACAGCTGCGCGAAGAGATCCGGCGTGTCATCGCCGAGGAACTTCGCCTGGCATTGAAGGGATGATGATGATGGGACGGGAAAATGATCATGGCGTAGGGGCGACCCGTGGGTCGCCCTCTAACGGCACGGCACGCTGCACGAAGTCGACC
>JANMVX010000109.1:0-5552 GCA_031393505.1 Hyphomicrobiaceae bacterium
GCAGCCAGACCCAAGCCCGACACCTCACGGATCCCGAAAATCGCGCTCAGCGCGCGTCGCGGCGTGGGCCGCAGGGAATGCACCAGGGCGTGCGAGCGCATCGGCGCGTTCACGAGCACCGAAAAACGCCTGCGCAAGCCGTGTGGTGGCGAGATCGACGTGGGGATGGACATTCTCACGATCACACTGCGACTTGAAATCGGTCGGACGGGTGGTTGGTCACGGATTCAGGCTAACGTTAAATAGTCAGATGAACGACTCTGGGGCCCGTCGGCCCATTCTCGACTTCAAAACTATTGCTTTCACGGCACTTCCCCCCGCAAACTCGTCTTTGATGGCCATTTTCAGACATAGATTTCCTGAATATCACGCCTCAAAATCTCTAGACAGAACCCCCACCCGCGCAAAGCCGAAACCTCGCCATTCGAGTTTGGCACCGACGCATCTCCCCGCCCAACGGCGCCCCGTCCTACCTTCCAAAACCCCTAGAATCACTAACGAAGGCCTATTTATTAGTCATGATTTAGCGTTTGCTTGACGTCGTCCAGACCATCTGATGTCATACCGAGACTCACTGCGGTTTGGTGCGCACCTCCTGCCGGACGCGCGCGATCCACTGCCGCACCGCCGCCATCGAGACTAGACCTTTCGATTTCTTTTCGACAAGAATTCGATCGGCATTTTCGAGAAAGCTGAGGGCCTCTTTAAAGCGTCCCTCAAAGAAGGCCAGCCGCCCGCGCTGATACGCTATTCGGGCCTCCCAATCTTCTGCCTGGATGGCCTGCTTCAGCGAGGTCGGATCAAGGCCTTTTAAGAGTTCTCCAACCCCTACCGTCTTTCCTTGGTCGAGCAGACAGAACACAAGCTGATAACGGATCGACTGGGCCCGGGATGAGTCAACTCGGAGAATGGCGTTGCACATCTCAAGTGCGCTTCGCCCGGCGAGCTCCGACTCGACGGGTTTGCCGGCGTACAGAAAGGCGAGCGCGACATTGGCTTGCGCGGTCACCGCGAAGTCTGTCGGACGGGCAGATAGGAGCCCCAGGGCGCTTACCACCACCTGCCACGTCGCGGCCGCGCCGACATAGTCTTCCATCTTGAACTGAATGCTTGCGATTGCATCGTTTGCGTGCTGCGTGGCAAGGTTGTCGGGGCCCAACAGAGTGGCCAGTCTTTTCGAGGCGCCACGCGCCATTTCCAGCGCTTCGGCGTTGCGCGACTGGAACATTAGGCTGCGCGCGAGCGCTACGCGGCTCTGCTGTGTAGTCTCAGCCCCGGCACCGTCGCGCGATTCCTGAATGGCGATGAGTTCGCGAAACACACCGGCGCTCCCCGCGGAGTCCCCAATCATCCTGCGTGCAATTCCGAGCCGCATTCGAATGCCATCAGCAAGGCGAGAATCGGGATCTTTGCCAAGCGCCAACAGCTCGCAAGCCTTTTCGGCGGACTCCTGAGATGCCTGCAGCTCTAGGCGGTAGGCCTGCAGGTCGGAGCGCACCCACCACAGACGCGCCCAGGCAAGAGGGCGATGCGATGCGTCGCTGGCCAGATCCGATTCGATCTGTTCGAGCGCAGTCGCCGATTCGTCATAGCGTGCGCCGCGCGCAAGATCAGCGGCAAGTTGCATACGTGCGCCGAGCGCGAACTCCGACAGAGGTCCGCTGCTTTTGATGGCTGCTTCGACGGCCAGCTTCCCCTCAGCAATCGCTTTTTCGACTTCGTTTAGGCTGGAGTGCGCATTCTGAATCGAGACGCGCAGCCTTGCGCTGCCTTGCGCCGCGTACCCGCTTCCCACCGCGACCCGTTGAGGATTCAGCGCCAGGCGGACGCCGATCCGAGGCTGAGTGACGATCAAGTCTTTGTTGGTGCCAAGGGCGCGCCGGAGCTTTCCGATAGCGTTGGCCATGACGTAATCCACGGGGTCTATCCGCGGCCAGAGTAGCTCTCTTAGCTCTTTCCGCGTAACAACGTCCCCGTCGTGCCGAAGCAGCACAAGCAGAACCTCCAACGGTTTACGCTCCACTGTGACAAGACGCTGATCAACGTGAAGCTCGAAGCGAGCTTCGTCAAACTCAGCCGTGCCGAAGAAGTACCTGTAGCGCTGGCCCTCGTCTGTGGTCTTCACATGTCAGAGCCTAAGGCCAAGTTAGAAATCCGTTAAACAAATCTTGGGCGCCACGACCATGATCGCAGTGACGAACCTACCGTGCTGAGTTCAGCTTCAAACGCTCAACGAGATACGTCAAGAAAGAAAATCATGAAATCTGAACTCGGATTTGCTTGCTCGGTCTTGACGATCGCATTTTTGAATAGCGAATCGGCGGCGGCAACGTTTTCAGATTCGACTTTCAACTTGGCCGACTACACGATCACCAAGAGCCTGCAGGCCGGTACGGCGACCGTCTCGCAGTCTGCAAACGGCGGCAATCCGGGGTCAGCGATGGAGGTCGACTACGTTGTACCGCCGGGACCAGCGTTCACCAACACATTCGGGGCCGTCTACTTCCTTAACAACGCTTTTACCTACGAGCCCGGGGCAAGTGGCGCACTAACAAGCATCAGTTGGTCGATCGACAAGAAGGTGACCATCGTCAAGCCGGCAAACCTCGGCTTGGTGAACGGTCAAACGTTCCTGATCTCGCAGGGTGGAAGTTTCTATGCGGCCGCCGTTGGTTTGCCGGGTGTGATTGGCACCTACATCACAGCGTCAATCACGACGCTGTCTAGCGACTTCAGCCTGGTGACGGATATGGCGACCGGCGCAGTGAATAGCGCGCTACATCCAAGCTTCTCGGCTGGCGCGATGGCATTCGGCTTTCGAAACGGCTATGGGATCGGACCTCAGATCGATCTGGAGTCCTTGCTCTTCCAGGACAACTTTAACGTCACGCTGACCCCGGCCGTTGCCCCTGTACCGGAGCCGGGTACGTATGCGCTGATGCTGGCAGGGCTAGGGGTACTGTCCTGGTCATCTCGTCGGCGCGGGCAGACGTAGGCCTTCGTCGCATGCTCAAGACAGCAGGTGCGCAGCCGGCGGCCACCATCAGCCGAGTACGGGGCCGGTCAGAACGTTGCCGCCACCAAAGAACCTGTCCTTAAGAAGTCCCCAGCCTTCAAACGGAGTCTCCTATGAAGTCCGCTTCCAGCATCCGCAGTCTGCATCAGCGGTTTTTGTTCTTGCTCATGGCCGCGGCGATGTTCGTCGTGAGCGGGTGCGGAGGAGGAGGTTCATCTAATGCTGCGCCAGTCAGCATTACTGTGCAATCGGTACCAGTCAGCGCAGTCGCCGGAACTAGCGCCACATTCTCCGTGGTGGCGACGGGTGATGGCCTGGCCTTTCAATGGCAACGCAGCACTGATAACGCAACCACCTGGGCTGACATCCAGGGAGCAACCGCGGCCACCTACGTCGTCGCGGTAGTCGATGCGTCCATGAACGGGTATGAGTTCCGCGCCATCGTTAGTGGTACATCCGGTGCGGTAACGAGTTCGGCGGCCACACTAACGGTCACTCCGTCGCTGGCAGCTCCGGCGATCACGGCGCAGCCGAGCGATCAATTGGTGTCGGTCGGCGCGAATGCCAGCTTCTCGGTCTCGGCCACCGGCACGGCATTGGCCTATCAATGGCAGAGCAGCCCCGATTCCATCACTTGGACCAATGTGAGTGGTGCGGCCGGTGCGACGCTCCCTCTCACTGCCGTAGCACTTACTGACAGCGGGAAGCACTTCCGCGCGGCAGTCAGCAACAGCGCCGGCAGTGTCAACAGCAATCCCGCCTTGTTGACTGTTGTAGCTGCCGGGCAACTGCCCGTGATCAGCGCACAGCCAGCAGCGGCCAGCGTGGTCGCGCCGCAGACGGCAACCTTCACGGTCGGCGCCACGGGCACGCCAGCGCCATCGTACCAATGGCAGCAAAGTACCAACGGCGCCGCCTATGCGGACATTGTCGGCGCAACTGCGGCGAGTTACACGACCCCGGCCACGACGGCGAGCGACACTGGAAAGTTGTTCAAGGTCCGCGTTACGAATACGGCGGGGAGCGTGCTTAGCAACAGCGCCTCGCTCACCGTGGCGGCCAGCGGCGTCGCACCCGCCTTCATGACGGACGCGGCTGACTTCAGCGTGCTGGCACCCGACCCCGGCGTGTTCTCGGCACGTGCTAGCGGCATCCCCACGCCGACCTATCAATGGCAGCTGAGCACTGATGCAGGCCTCACCTTCGCCAACATCAATGGCGCGACGGCGGCGACCTTCACGAGCGCAGCGACCACCCTGGCCAACAACGCGACGTACTACCGCGTCGTGGCGACCAACAGCGTGGGCGGCGCTACCAGCCGATCCGCGAAGCTGACGGTGTACAACCCGGGTGTCGGCGGCCAGGTGGCGAGCGTCGCCAGGGACGGCCAGGGCAACTTATACGCGACCATCTTGGCCGACACGTTCAGCATCGTCTCCACATTTCGAACCGCCACGTTCTACGGTATCCGCAAGATCGACACGAATGGCGTCGTCACCACGCTGGCAGGGAACAACACCCAAGCCTTCGTGAACGGAACCGGCTCTGCAGCGAGTTTCCGTGTGCCGTTTGGCATCGCGGTGGATTCGCATGGCAACGTATTCGTCTCGGACACCGCGGTCGCGGCGATTCGCAAGATAACGTCTGCTGGCGTGGTTACGACGTTCGCGGGTGGAAACATAAATGGGGGTTACGTCAACGGCAATGGCACGCAGGCGAGCTTCAATAACCCACTGGGCCTTACCATCGACGCCAGCGACAACATCTACGTGGCCGACGCGGGCAACCATGTGATCCGCAAGATTACGCCGGCCGGTGACGTCACCACCTTGGCTGGAAGCGGTAGAAGCACGGCCTATCCCACGGACGGGATCGGTATTGCAGCCGGTTTTAACTTCCCACGGGGTGTCTCAGTCGACGGAGCCGGAAATGTATACGTAGCGGATACGCTGCACAACGCGATCCGCAAGATCACGCCGGCCGGCGCCGTTACGACATTGGCTGGCAGTCACTTTAGTGGGTCTGGTTTGCTTGACGGCACAGGAGATCAGGCGCTGTTTTATGAGCCGGAAGGCGTCGCCGTCGATGCAAGCGGCGTTATCTGGGTTGCGGATCATAGGAACGAAGCGATTCGAAAGATCACCCCGGGCGGCGTCGTCACAACCTTCGCGCACGACGGCGGGTCCAACAATATCATCGTGGATGCCAATGGCAACCTCTACATGGACTACTCCAACTTCCACTTCCCCCAATCACCCTACGAGATCCGAAAACTAACGCCGGCGGGCATTTCTACGGCGATCCCTGATTGCTGCACGCAGGCGCCATGACTGACACCTGAATCCGTGACCCATAGTTGCTCCGACCGATTTCAAGGCGCAGTTTGATTGTGAGTATGTCAATGCCCCGGTCGATCAGGTCGTCACGCGGCTTGCGCAGGCTCTTTCCGGTCCTCATGACCACGCCGATGCGCTCACACGCCTGGGCGCATCGCACACCGCCCACGCCGCAACGCACGCTGAGCGCGATTTTCGGG
>JANMVX010000125.1:0-16622 GCA_031393505.1 Hyphomicrobiaceae bacterium
TTTTACGCCACCGCCGAGGGACCGCAGATCTGGTCCATCTCGATCCTCGATGACGGCAGCTTTGGCGCCGATCCGCGGCTGGAAATCGAAGTCACGGGAACGCCCGCCAACAACGCCATTTCCGACCTGGTGTTCGACGGCGATAACTACCTCTATCTCGCCCAGCGCGGCGCCGCGCGGGGCGATTATGCGTATAAGACGTTTGCCGAACCGGCGAAGTCGGTCGTACTGCGCTATCGCTACGACGTCCCCACCGCAAAATGGCTTCCCTCGCCGGACGAATACGCCGTTGGTTTCCCGCCGGATTATCGCAACACCAATGGCGGCGTGACGCTGGGCTATGCCTATGACGCCACAGGCCGGCAACTCGCGGGCACCTGCGGAAAAATGGTCTGGACCACCGGCGAACTGCTGCGCCAAGGATCGGGCCTGCCCGGACCGGAAATCGTGCACGGCCTGCAGGGCATGGACCGCAGCCTGGTCCGCCCCGCCAATCAGCCGCCAACGCAGACGTATTTCACCGACTATGATGGTACGTTCGAAGATCCAGACGTGCACGGCCATATGGGCAACGTGAAAATCTGGCAGCCCTGCGAAGGCACGCCCGGCTTCACCTATGTTCCCCCACCTACAGGCCGGTTCAACCTGACACTGACCAAGATCGCGGACCCCAAGGACTGCGAAGTCGGCGGCCTCGGCTACCTCTGCCACTACCGCATCTTCGTCACCAACACAGGTACTACCATCTATGGCGGGCCGCTGACGGTGAACGATTGGCTGCCCGCGGCTCCGGCTGGCGCGACCATGGCGTTCTCGCCCATGCCGCCGTGGAATTGCGCCGCGTTCGGCCCAACGGCGTATCAGTGCTTCCATCCGGGAGTCGTTCTGTTCCCCGGCCAGAGCACCGAACTCGATGTCACGGTCGATTTGCCCAAACCCTATCCCGATTGCACTCTCAACAACGTCGCCGAGATCGAGTGGTGGGATGGCTATCGCGACGCCAACCCCAACGACGATCTTGCCTACGCGGGCGCTCGCATCCCCGACTCGCGCTGCCTGCCGCCGACCGGCAAGAAGACCAATCTGAAGATCGAGAAATTCGCTCGTCCGAACTGCAAGTTGCTGCAATCAGGCGACTGGATGTGCCACTACGTCGTGATCGTCACGAACACGGGGCCGGGCGTCTACAACGACGTCATCAAGGTCGATGACACGCTGCCGGCTGGGGCCACCGCCACGTTCGTCACGCCCGCTCCGTGGGCCTGTGCGGGCGGCGCGCCGACCTACCATTGCGCAACCGCCGTACCCGTCGTTTTGAACCCAGGCCAGTTCACCGGCTTTGGCATCCGCGTGACGGTGCCGGCGGCCTCGGTGAAAGCCGGGCAGTGCAAAGTCCCGAACAAGGTGCGCATCATCTACGCTCCGGGCGGGTCGGACGAGAACACCAATCCGGCCGATGACGATGCTTCGGCAGTCGCCAACGTCCCCGCCGAACAGTGCATCGGAAAACAGACCAACCTGAAAATCGAAAAACTGGCCGGGCCTTGCGAACACAAGACGGTCAACGACGTCTCGGGCTATGTCTGCGTGTTCGGCGTGCGCGTCACCAATACGGGACCGGGCGCTTACAACGGCAACATCGTCGTCGACGATGTGTTCGCCAGCGCCCCGTTCGCGACGGCTTTTGCTCCGTCGCCGCCGTGGGCCTGCGTCGGAGGCGGAGCGAACTGGCAGTGCACCTATCCTGGCGCAGCGCTGGCTCCTGGCGGACAAGTATCGTTCGCGGTCTATGCCGCGGTGCTTGATGGAGCCGTGGCGCAAGGCCAATGCTCGCTGAAGAACACGGCCAAGATATCGTCGGCCGTTCCCGGCAGCGCGCAGAACAACCTCCTGGGCGATGACGAGGCTTCGGCAACGGCGACCATCAAGGACCCGCGTTGCGATCAGACTCCCCCGCCGCCAGTCAAGGACGGGCACGTCAAGATAGAAAAGACCTGCAAGCAGAGCGCTTTGGCTGCCGGTCTCTCCTGCCGCATCACCATCACCAATGATGGCGGCGCGCTGCTGCCCGGCACCATCAGCTTCGCCGACCAGGGCACCTGGACGGACAACGGCACGCCGCTGGTCATTTCCAGCGTCACGCCAGACGATCCGGCCATCCAGTGCTCCGGCCTGCCGAGCAACCTCGTCTGCACTCTGCCGGGCAGCGCGCTGCCGCCGGGAGCCTCGCACTCGGTCGAGATCGTCATCGCTGGCGGCAACGGCCAGGGCAAATACCGCAATTGCGCGACCATGGTGCAACCGAACCGGCCGCAAATCGCCGCCATCGGCACGCCATCCTGCGCCGAGGGCGGGACGGGCGGCTCCATCTCGGTCGTCAAGACCGCGCCGGCCAGCTGCGCTTACGGCAAAGACTGCACCTTCCAAGTGACGCTCACCAACGACAGCGACCAGGCCTTTTCCGGCACGCTGATGGTCGGCGATCTGATGAGCTTGGGCGGCATAAACACCAATGGCGCAGCGATCACCTCGATCTCTCCGCCGCTGAACTGCGACGCGACGCCCGCCTCCCTGCCGTTCTCCTGCAAGGCCGCAACCTCGCTGGCCGGGCATGAGTCGCATACGCACAGCCTAACCGTGCATATGCCGGCCGATGGCGGTAATGGCCGTCCGTCGGCCGACGGCCTCAACTGCTTCATGGCGGTTGATGCGCTGGGCGCGGCCCCTGGCGCCGCTGACGCCATCGCTGCGGCCGCCACCGGCCCCGGCAATGGACCCGGCTACTCATGCGTCGCGTTCAAGATGGAACTGCCTGAGCGCTGCCCGGGCGACCTGAAGCGCATCGGCACGCAGTGCAAGTGCCCGGAAGGGACCGTCCAGAAGGCCAACTACAAGTGCGTGGGCGGCAACGATACGCCGCCTCCGCCGCCGCCAGGCAAAAAGTCCTGCCAGGCGCCGCTGGTAGGGACGTACCCGGACTGCACCTGCCCGTCGGACAAGCCGGTCTATGCCAGCGGTCAGTGCAAGCCGCGCACCGTGACCAAGCAATGCAAGTCGCCTCTGGTCGGCGCCTACCCCGACTGCTCTTGCCCGAAAGGCACAAGCTACATCGAGGGCGATTGTGTAAAACCGCCCAAGCGCTGCCAGGCTCCGCTGGTAGGCAACTACCCGGACTGCTCGTTGCCCAAGTGCCAGCCGCCGCTGGTCGGGACGTTCCCGAACTGTCACCCGGTGGTGATTGATCAGTGCCCTGCGGGCCAGATCAAGGTCGATGGCAAGCATTGCTGCCCGCGTGGCGACAGCTGGGACGGCAAATGCTACCCGCCGGTGAAAAAATGCCCGCAAGGCCAGGTCGGGACGCCCGGCAATTGCCATCCGCCGATCGTGATCCAGGGCGGCGGCAAGGACTGCAAGGGCATCAAGATCAACGGCATTTGCATCGGGCAACAGAGCAACCCGAACCAGCCGACCCCGACCACGCCGTCCTGTCCACGTGGCACCAAGTGGAACGGTTCGAAGTGCGCGTCGTACTTGAATGACGGGCCAAAGGTCCAGACGCCAGGGTTGGACAAGGGGCTGATCTTGAAGAAGCCGTTTAGTCTTCCTGGGTTGCTCTTGAAGCAGTAACCCACGGTTGGAACGTCAGAACAAAGTCAGCCGGCGGCCCCTGGGTCGCCGGTTTTCGTTTCGGCCTCAGTATTGTCCGGCGCGATGGTCGGCAATGGCCTGCTGGAAGCGTCCAAGGTAGTCCGTGGTGTACGCCGGATAATCGAAGACGAGCTTGGAGTGAATTTCCGACACCATGCTCCAAAGCGTTTCGCGCAACAGCGACGCGCATTTCATGGCCGAGTAGCTGCGCCTGAGATCGAAGCCGGGCGCGCGGCCGAAATAGGTTTTGAGCATCGCGGCTTCCTGATCTGGCGTGAACCCATTGTTGCTGGCCAAGTTCGCCAAATCGAACAGCGGTGAATTGAATCCGGCATAGTCCCAATCGATCAGCCAGATGCGTTCGCCATCATCAAGGAAATTGGCCGGCAGTAGGTCGTTGTGGCCGTACACCATATCGATCGCGCCCACATCTCGCTCCAGCGCCTCGGCGATCGCGAGCAACTCCGGCAGCCGCGTCAAATGCCGGCTGAGGCCATCGCGCAGCGTGTGGCCATAATCGCGCAGAACGTGGAACACCCAGAACGCCAGCGCCGGCCCGCGCAGCTGGCCCGGCATGTCCGTGTGCACGCGGCGGATCACCGGCAGGATGCGCTCCAGCATGCCGGGGCTGCGAACGTCTTCGGCGCAAAGCGTCCGTCCCTCGATGAACCGGATCACCAGGATTCCTAGCTCCGCATGCACCACCTCGGGCGAAATGCCCGCCCGGAACGCCGCCTCGCTGGCCGCGCGCTCGTTGAAGCGCATGACCTGGTGCACCGGGATATCGTCGCCGACCCGCACCACAAACCGCTCGCCGCGATGGCCGACCGTGAAGTTCACATTCGTGATGCCGCCGCCCAGCGGCTGCGGGTCCACCCGCTCGCGCCAGATCGGCAAAGCCCGCACACGTTCCATTGGAGTGCTCGTCATGTCCGCCCTGCCCCGTTGTCGCGCAACTTTAAAGTTTAACCATGGGGCTTTTCAATCACCGTCTCATCTGTTCGGATGACGCGGCGCGGCGCGTTTTGGACTACACTGTCTGCATACCGCGCATTTGCCACCATTGCGAGCGCCTCGTATTTATGCAACTTCTGGTGGCAATCGCTCGTCACATCAGGCTTTTGGCGGCGTTGCTTGTCAATTGCTCAGTGAAGCTGTGCCCAAAACCGGAACAGTCAAATAATCATTCCGCGTTATTTATTGTGCTCAGTGATTTAGACTGCCTCCAAGCTACAAACCGAAGCACAAGTCACTTGCAATCTGAGGACTGTTACGGCATAAATTAGGCTGCCGGTGTATTCGATCCTGAATACGCTCTCACGATTGTCGGCCTAGGACTCTGCGACCCCCAACCGTCCACCGCCTTTCCCGAATGTCTGAGATTGCAGGCCCGAGCGTGCGGGCCGCGTGATCGGCTAGCATAGCTTCACGCAACTCACTTTTTGGGGAAGGACCCACTGCAATGCGCATTACTGGCACCGTAAAATTCTTCAATGCCGCCAAGGGCTATGGCTTCATCCAGCCGGCCGATGGCAGTAAAGACGTGTTCGTGCACGTCTCAGCGTTGGAGCGTGCGGGCATCCGTAGCTTGAACGAAGGCGACAAGGTCTCGTTCATCCTGGAAGACGACCGCAAGGGTCGCGGCAAGCAAGCCGGCTCGATCGAGCGCGCCTAGCGTCTCGGGCTCTCAAACGGATTGAAAGACGCCGCCATCCCCTGCTGGCGGCGTTTTTGTTTTGTGGAACAGAAGCTAGAAGGGGCGACCCGTGGGTCGCCCTCTGTCGGCACGGTTTGCTGCACGAAGGCGACCCACGAGTCGCCCCTACACTCCAGAGCCGACGTAGGGATTGCTCATCCGTTCGCGTCCGAACGAACTGTGCGGGCCGTGCCCCGGCAGGAACGAGACGTCATCGCCCAATGGCAACAGCTTGGCGCGGATGCCCGAAACAAGCGCATCATGGTCACCATACTCCATGTCCGTGCGTCCGATCGAGCCGGAGAACAAAGTATCGCCCACCAGGGCAAACTTGTTGGCTTCATTGTAGAAGACCAGCGACCCCGGTGTGTGCCCCGGCACGTGCAAGATGGTAAACGTCAGGCCCGATACAGTGAGCGTCTCGCCCTCGCTCAACCAGCGATCCGGGGTAACCGCGCGCACGCCCGCCATGCCGTATTCAAGGGCTTTGCCCGGCAGACCGTCGAGCAGGAACTTGTCGCGACGATCCGGCCCCTCGATCGGCACGCCGCCGAGCGCCTCCTTCAGCTCGGCCGCCCCCCCCGCATGATCGATATGGCCGTGCGTCAGCCAGATGCGTTCCACGGTGACGCCCATCTCCTTGATCGCCGCCAGGATCTTGGGCACATCCCCGCCCGGATCGACCACCGTGGCGCGCATTGTGGCGGCGTCCCAGACGATGGAGCAGTTCTGCTGGAAACCGGTGACCGGCACGATGGCCACTTTCAGGGACGGTGCTGACATGGAAGACCTCATGGCTTGTTTGCCCCTGTCTGGCCCGGAATCCGCGCCCTGACAATGGCTGAAAGCCAAGCCCTGAAAGCCGATGGCTTCATCTTGCGCTGGCTGGCGCAGTTGCGCTATTTTACCGCAGAGGCTCATGTCCTGGAGGCCCCCATGCGGCAGACCGGAACGGTGAAATTCTTCAATCACGCCAAAGGCTTCGGATTCATAACGCCTGACCAGGGCGACAAGGATCTGTTCGTGCATGTCTCGGCCCTGCAGGCCTCGGGCATGACCGGCCTGGATGAGGGCATGCGCGTGTCGTTCGAGACCGAGCCCGATAAGCGCGGCAAAGGCCCCAAGGCCATCGACCTAAAACTAGCGACCTAAGCCCGCCGCAAATCGGACAATACCTGTGGGCATAACTTGAGGGGCTCTGGCGGCGGTTGCGCGCGCCGGGCATAAGGGGCCGTTGCGGGGACGAACGGGTACGGAGCAGGGTCATGTCCAACGGGCTGAAGTTTCATCGCAAAGCACTGTTGCGCCTTGCGGCTTTTGGGATCGCGGCGTCGTTGCTGGCCGCGCCGGCTTGGGCGCAGGCGACCTCGGCCGGCGCGCCGAAGGTGGACAAGGCCGTGAGCGCCGCCGCCGATGCTGTGCCCGCAGACGGTCCGGCCACGCTGTTGATCAAGAAGAAGAAAAAGAAGGTCGTTTCGAAGGCGCCGGTCGATCCGGCGACCGCGCCGGTTGCGGTGGCTCCTGAAGCCGCGCCCGTGGCGGCCGCGGCGGACCAGCCTCCGGTACCGCTCGACGGGGCCAAGGCTGCTGATCCGGCGACAGCAGCCACTGTCGCCGACACCGCGACGCCTGCCGCGGTTGCGCCGACTGCCCCTGCCGTGGAAGCGGACGCGGCCGTCGACCCGCTCGCCGCCGCCAGGAAGAAAAAGAAAATGACCAAGAAGGACGGCGCCAAGCCGGCCTCGGCCACGGCTGATGCCGCCACCGCTCCGGCTGCGACGGTCGCCACGGCCAAGCCGGCTGCCACGGTGACGGCCGCAACGGCTGTCGTGACAAAAAAGGCGGCTGCGGTCGCCGATCCCGCCGCCAAACCGGTCCGCAAGGCCGCTTCGGCCTCGCCCGACACGCCCCCCTCGGGCGCCACCGGATGCCGCACGCGCGCCTTCACCGTCAACGACTACGGCAAGGACGGCCCCACCAGCGACGCCAAGCGTCTGCTGGACGCCGACATCGCGTCCTGGACCAAGGCCAACAACCTGTCCAACGTGTCGGTCGGCGCAAAAAGCGTGAAATGCTTCCAGTACTTGAACTTTGTGGTGTTCGACGAGTGGACCTGCACGGCCTCGGCCAAGGTCTGTTGGAAATAAGGGGTCGCCGCCATGATGGTCCTGCGCTCGTCGCCGGCCTCGCCGTTCGGCCGCAAAGTCAAGATCGCGGCCAAGCTGTTGGGATTGTTCGACCAGTTGACGATCGAGACGGCGGACGTCACCAATCCGTCCGACAGCATCCGCGCCCAAAATCCGCTCGGCAAGATCCCGGCGCTGCTGCTGGGCGATGGCGTCGTGCTCTATGACAGCCGCGTCATCGCGGAGTTCCTGGACCAGCAAGCCGGCGGCGGAAACCTGTTCCCGCGCGACTCCGCGCGCTGGGGTGTGCTGACCATGGCCGCGCTGGCCGATGGCGTGATGGAAGCCGCGCTGCTGCTGCGCTACGAGAGTTTACGGCCGGAGGCGCAGCGGTCGTCAGATTGGATCGCCAGCCAACAGGGCAAAATCGACCGCGCGCTGGCGCGCCTGGAAGCCGCCCCGCCCAAAATCGTCGGCATGCCCCATATCGGCCAGATCGGCGTCGCCTGCGCGCTCGGCTATCTCGACCTGCGTTTTTCCGGGGCGTGGCGGACAGGGCATCCGAAGCTGGTGGCCTGGCTCGATGAGTTTGCCGCAACGGTGCCGGCCTTCGCGGAAACCAAGGTAACCCCTTGAGCGACGTGCTGAGCAGCGTCCTCGCTGCCATCGAGCGTGATCGCCGCGCGCAACTGGAACGCCTGTTCGAATGGCTGCGCATTCCCTCCATCTCCATGGTCCCCGCTGCCGCGCCTGATTGCGTGCGCGCGGCGGAGTGGTGTGCGGATGACTTGCGCGGGCTGGGGTTCGACACGTCACTGCGCCCATCGCTCAGCCATCCGATGGTCGTTGGGCATCGCAAATCGACAACGCCTGGCGCACCGCACGTGCTGTTCTACGGCCACTATGACGTGCAGCCTGTCGATCCGCTCGATCTCTGGACCCGCCCGCCGTTCGAGCCCTATCTCGCCGAGGACGCCCGCAACGGCCCCATGATTTTTGCACGCGGCTCGTCCGACGACAAAGGTCAGGTCATGACCTTCCTCGACGCGGTGCGCGGCTGGATCGCGGCGACCGGCGATGTGCCGATCACCCTAACGGTGCTGATCGAGGGCGACGAGGAGGCGGACTCGGGGCCGTTGGATGCGTTCATCCGGGCGAATACTGAGGAACTGCGCGCCGACGTCGCCTGGATTTGCGATAGCGAAGCCTGGGACCGCACCCGCCCCGCCATCACGGTGTCTCTGCGCGGATTTGCGGGCGCCGAGATCACCGTCACCGGTCCGAACCGCGATCTGCATTCGGGAAAGTACGGCGGCGCGGCCGTCAATCCGATCCGTTCGCTGACGAGGGTGCTGGCCGCGCTGCATGACGACGATGGCCGTGTGACGCTGCCGGGGTTTTACGACAGGATCGCGGAGCCGACGGCGGCCACGCGAGAACGCTGGCAGCGATTGGGGTTCGATCCCGAGGCGTATCTCGCGGAGGTGGGGTTGAAGCATCCCTCGGGCGAGCGTGGAAGATCGCTGCTGGAACAGATCTGGACCCGTCCCACGGTCGAAATCAACGGCATCTGGGGCGGCTACCAGGGCTTTGGCATGAAGACCGTGATCCCGGCCGAGGCGGCGGCCAAGGTGAGTTTTCGGCTGGTGCCGGGGCAGGATCCCGCGCAGGTGCTGGCGGCGTTCGAGCATTTTGTGCGCGAAAGGCTGCCGGAGGATTGCGGGCTGCGCGTGACGCCGGCGGCTGGGTCGCGCGGCATCGCGTTCGATCCGGAGGCGGAGTATGTGCGGGCCGCCGTTGCGGCGCTGACGGAGGAATGGGGCGCGCCCCCGGCGATCATCGGCTCGGGCGGCAGCATCCCGGTGGTCAGCGTGTTCCGCGATGTGCTGGGCATGGATACGCTGATGCTGGGCTTCTCGCAGGACGACGATAAGGCGCACGCGCCGGATGAGAAGTATAATGTGGCCGCGCTGGTGCGGGGGACGCGGAGCTGGGCGCGGGTGATTGGGGGGATGGGCAGTTAGTCGTCTCGCTACAAACGGCCTGTCTGCCCACTACCGATACTGCTGCCGAACTATGAACAGCAATCAACCACCCGAAAAGAGGGAACAATGAGAATCATTCTGGTTGGGGCCAGTGGGACCATTGGCAAGGCAATCGATGCCGAACTGTGCGCTCGTCACGAAATAGTCCGCGTCAACCGCAATAGCGGCGACTATCAGGTGGACATTGCCAATTTGCAATATGCCGGCGGTTCGCATGCCGGGAGAGCCAGCCGCGGCTCACTCGGGCCGCCGGGACGATTGGACGGAAGCCACACGCCATGATCGCACCGAATTCAAGCGCCTCTCGCAACCCGAAGAGCTTACCAGACAGCGTGTCCCTTGGTCGGTTTGCGGCAACTTGTGTATCGCGGCAGCAACATATCCCTCCAGAAGCCGTCGATCCCTGACTTCTCAGTTGACCCATGCGACCGGTCAGGCGCGCATGGCTTGTGACAGACTCCAAATTAGGACGTTCGATGGATGGCACTCTGGCAGACTGAGGGCGACATGCCTGCAATATTTCATTCGCTAGGTCGTGCAGCTCTGCGCGCGACTGTGCTGGCGCTGTGCTTTGCGTGCTGTTCGCAATTTGATCGGTCAGCGGCTGCAGAGGCGACAGTCGGGGCAGCCGCGAGCAAACTTTCCACGTCCGCGGCTCTCCTCGTTGCGAAAAGCAGTGCGGCGGCGCCATCGAGCCCGCAACAAATTCCGCCAATAGCTGTAACTGCCGCTGCCCCTCCCGCGGCTGTCGCGCCAACGGCCGTGATCGAAGCCGTGCGCAGGACGCTCGCGGACACATCGCTGATCGGCCAAGAGGCCGCCGCCGAGGATGTCGCCGCGCTGGTCGCCGACTACGGCACGCGGACCGAGCCGCTTTGGACCAAGGACGGCGCCTACACCGGCGCGGCCAAGGCCATGATCGCCGAATTCAAGAGGGCCGACGACTGGGGCCTCGACCCGACAGACTTCGCCGTTCCCGATCTCGCGAGCGGCGCTGCGTCAGACGCACGAGCGACGGCTGAAGCGCGCGTTGCGTTGGCGGCGCTGAAGTATGCGCGATTTGCCCGCGGCGGACGGCTCGATCCCGTCGCTCTCAGCAACATCCTCGACATGAAGCCGCCCGTCCAAGACCCGAACATGGTGGTGGCCGCACTCGCCAAGGCCGCCGAGCCTGATGCGTATCTACGCGGTCTCAACCCCAAACACAGCGGTTTTGAAAAGCTGCGTCAGGCGCTGCTCAAGGCCCGTGGGCCAAAACTGGACGAAGAGAAAATCGATCCCGCGCTGCTGGTGAAATTGCCTGATGGCAAGCAACTGAAGCCGGGATCCGACGACGACCAGATTTCCCTGTTGCGCCAACGGCTGAAGCTTCCTGCCGATACTCCGGATGCGGAGCGTCACTATGACGACAAACTCGTCGCCGCCGTCAAAGCGGTCCAGGACGCCAACGGCCTAAAATCCAACGGCGTGCTGAACAATCGCACGCGTCAAGTGCTCAACAAAGAGGGCCAACCGAAGGCCGCCGACCCGAAGCAGAACATCGACCGGCTGCTGGCCAATATGGAGCGCTGGCGCTGGCTGCCGACGGAGCTAGGGCCCTTCTACGTCATGAACAACATCCCTGAATTCCAGAGCGAGATCTGGAAGGGCAGCGAACTGAGGCTGCGACAGAAGATGATCGTGGGGCAGCCGTCCTGGCCGACGCCGGTGCTCACCGCCAGCATGGAGTTTGTGATCTTCCATCCGTCCTGGGGCATGCCGCCCGGCATCATGGCCAAGGAACTGCAGCCGCGCCTGAAGAAGGCGGCTGGCGAAGGCTTCTTCGAGCAGCTGTTCGGCGGCAGTTCCGGCGGCGCGCAAGTGATCCAGGACTACAAGCTGAAAGTCACGCAGAACGGCAAAGAGATCGATCCCAACTCGGTCGACTGGGGCACCGCCGACGTCAACAAATACGGCTTTACGCAGCCTGCGGGCGCGACAAATCCACTGGGCCTCGTGAAGTTCCGCTTCCCCAACAGCCACAACGTCTACATGCACGACACGCCAAACCACACCCTGTTCGGCCAGACTTTCCGGGCCTTAAGCCACGGCTGCATGCGCGTCGCCGAGCCGCGCCGGACCGCCGAGGTCATCCTCGAAGAGGACCAGGGCTTTTCGCCCGACAAGGTCGGCGGCTATTGGAAGGGCGGCGGCTCGGTGACCCTCAACCGGCAAGTGCCGGTCTATCTGGTGTATTTCACCGCACGCGTCGATGACGAGGGACGGGTGCAGACGTTCGGCGATATCTACGGCCACGACGGCCGGCTGATGTCGGCCTTGCGTGGGCACGCGGTGCGCTATGTGGCGCCCCAGGCGGTCGATCCCTCCGAGACGGCAGATCAGCCGGTGACGGGACGGCGGGCACGCCGCCGGTCCTGATTGCTGCGGCGGGGGCGGATGGCGTGCGTAACCACTGCGCTCCGCAAAGACGGCCCGTTGTCATTTTAGAGCCATAGACGCGCGCGTGGCACAAACCCATGGACCGCGCGCTTGTGTCCATTGTAGGTAACCCTATCAAAACCCGAGCACCGTCTCGTCAGGAGCCAAGAATGTCCCGGATCACCTTGCGCCAGTTGCTGGATCATGCCGCCGAACACGATTACGGCGTGCCCGCCTTCAACATCAACAACATGGAGCAGGCCCTCGCCATCGCCGATGCCGCCGCCGCAACCGACGCGCCGGTGATCCTGCAGGCCAGCCGCGGCGCGCGCTCCTATGCCAATGACATCATGCTGCGGCACATGATGGACGCCGTGACGGAAATCCATCCGCAGATCCCGATCTGCGTGCATCTCGACCACGGCAATGGCGAGGCCACCTGCCAGTCGGCCATTCAATCGGGCTTCACGTCCGTCATGATGGACGGCTCGCTGAAGGCTGACGGCAAGACACCGGCTGATTGGGACTACAATGTCACCATCACCAAAAACGTGACGCAGATGGCGCATTGGGCCGGCGTGTCCGTCGAGGGCGAACTCGGCGTGCTGGGCTCGCTGGAGAGCGGCAAGGGCGAAGCCGAGGATGGCCACGGCGCCGAAGGCGTGCTCAGCCATGACCAGCTGCTGACCAATCCGGACGAGGCGGCGAAATTCGTCGCCGCCACCAAGGTCGACGCGCTCGCGATCGCCATGGGCACCAGCCACGGCGCCTACAAATTCTCGCGCAAACCCGACGGCAATATCCTCGCCATGTCGGTGATCGAGGAAATCCACCGCCGCATTCCCAATACCCATCTGGTCATGCACGGCTCCTCGTCGGTGCCGGAAGATCTGCAGGCCATCATCAACGCCTACGGCGGAAAGATGCCGCAAACCTGGGGCGTGCCGATTTCGGAAATCCAGCGCGGCATCAAGAACGGCGTGAGGAAAATCAACATCGACACCGACAACCGCATGGCCATGACCGGACAGATCCGGAAAGTGCTGTTCGAGGACCCCACCGAGTTCGACCCGCGCAAGTACCTGAAGCCGGCGCGCGACGCCATGATGAAGCTCTGCAAGCAGCGCTTTGAGGAGTTCTACACCGCCGGCAAGGCCAGCAAGATCGGCCGCATCGTCAGTCTGGCGCAGATGGCCGAAAGCTATCGAGCCGGCAAGCTCGACCCCAAGATCGCCTGATTGCAGATCAAAGCGCCTCGTTCGCACGGGGCGCTTTGGCGGGCCAACAGAGTTCCCGCATTCAGAGATTTTCGGATGTATAGATCTCAAACGGCAGGCTGATGGATTGGGGCGGGAAATCGGCCCCGCCATCAAAGCTTCGGATCATGGCGGTGAGGGTTTCCCGCGCGAACGCTTCGATCGGATGCGCTATGATGACATTGAGCGTGCCATCGAGCAGCGCGGCGCGGGTTGCTTCGGTCAGGTCGTAGGCCAAGGCGACGATGTCCTGGCCCCGCCCGCTGTCGCGCAGGGCCGCCAGGGCGCCCGACGATCCACCCCCCGAAATGAACAAGCCCTGCAAGTCCGCATATCGGGCCAGGATCGATTCGGTGATCTCGCGCGCGATGTTGGCGCTCTCGAAGGTCGATTGCGGCTCCAGCAGCTCGAACGCGTTGGCATGTTCGCGCATGTAGGAGCGGAACCCGCTCTCGTTGGCTTCCTGGCAGCGGTAGCGGTGATTGCCGACGAGAATGCCGATTTTTCCCGGCTGCTTGCAGATGTTGGCGAAGGCCCAGCCGGCCGTGCGGCCGACTTTCCAGGCGTCCAGGCCGACGTAGCCGACGCTGCAACGCGCAGTCAGTTGGGAAATGAGGGCGAAGACTTTGATACCTTTTTCCGACAGCTTTTCCATGGTCGCAGAGACCACCGGATGCTCGGTCGAGACCACGCCGATGATGTCCGACGTGAGGGCGAGTTTTTCCAGACCGTCTGAGACGTTTTGAGCCGAAAGCTCGTCGAGGTACTCAATATGTATCAGAAGTTCATGATCGCGCACAGCGTGTGCGGCGGCCTGGAGCGCTTGGCCGATCGTGCGATACAACATGCGGTTGCGCTGCAGCAGAAGGACGCCAATGCGGACTTTTGGCCGCACCACCGCCAAACTCTGCCGGATCGAGCCGATGCCGTAAAATCCAACGGATTCAGAGGCCTGTAGGATAGCGCGCAGCGTCTCCTCGCGCACCTTGTCCGGTTCGTGCAAGGCGCGGTTCACGGTCGATACCGACAGCCCGGCGGCTTCCGCCACGTTCCGGATGGTTACTTTCGGCACTGTTCCCCCGTCTCAAAGCAGTTCAGTTGTAGGATCGCCGCTTCAGCGACAAAATGAGATGAAATGACAACTTTAGCGTCATTACTGTTGCACCAATTCGATTCAAACGCCACCGTTGAAAACCTCGGATGGGCGTAGAGGGCGGAAAACAATCCGCCGGCCGTCAGTTGGGGACTGGGAGCGACATGGACGACCTCACGTTCGGAACACGCAACAAGCGCGGCGATTGGGCGCCCAAGGCCGTCGCCGAGATCGCGCCGTTCTGGGCCTGGCCGCCGCAGGTTCTCAAAGTCCTGAAATGGCTCCCCGGCCTGATCTGGCCCTGGAACGCCTTCCATATGGCCACCACCCTGGCCTATTGGTATTGGGTCATCCCGTCTATGGAGACCATGAAGTCGCTGGGATGGAGCTGGGCGCTCTGGCTCTATGTGGTCAATGCCGTCGGCATTTTTATAATGTACGGGTCAATTGAGTTTTTTTATTACACCAAGCGCAAACAGGGCACGCGCTTCAAATATAACGCCAAGTTTCCCGCCGACGCGCCGTCAGATGTGTTCTGGTTCAAGAGCCAGAATATCGATAATTTTATACGCACCTATCTGTTCGGCATCCCGATGTGGACGCTGGTCGAGGTGCTGATGTTCTGGTGTTTCGCCAATGGCTGGGTGCCGTGGCTTAGTCTGTCGGAGCACCCAGTCTACTTCACTATCTTCCTGTTGCTGACGCCAGCCATACATGAGTTGAATTTCTTCGTCATCCACCGTCTCATCCATACGCCGTTCCTCTACAAGTGGGTGCATTCGGTGCACCACAACTCTATCAATCCATCGCCGTGGTCGTCGCTATCGATGCATCCCATCGAGACCTTTCTCTATCACGGCGTGGTGTGGTGGCATCTGATCATTCCGTCGAACCCCATCCTCGCGCTGTTCCAGCTGCATATGGCGGGCTATGGCGCCTTAAACGGCCATATCGGCTTCGATAAGCTGGAGTTGACGGAAGGCAAGACGCTCGATAGCCACGCCTATTTGCACTACCTGCATCACAAATACTTCGAAGTGAATTACGGCGGCGATGGCCTCATCCCACTCGATAAGTGGTTTGGCACCTGGCACGACGGCAGTAAAGCGGGCGAGGCACAGATGGAAGCGCGGTTTGAGAAGAGGCGTGCCCGCATGCACGCCCAACAGAAGATATAACAATCGGGCACTTTAACCCGACGGCATCGTTCAACAGTTTTAGGAATCCGTCATAAGACGGTAACGACGAGGAGGAAACGTACATGAAATTTGCAAAAACCTTGGTGACGGCACTGGCCGCCACGGCGGTGATAGCGCTTGGCGCAACCGCAGCCACGGCCGGCGGGGCGAAAATATTCGTCATCGGCGGCAAGGCGGACGATCCGTTCTGGTCGATCGTCAAGCGTGGCGCTGAAGACGCCGGCAAAGTCGTTGCGGCCCAGGGCGGCTCGGTGACTTGGCTCGGCCCGCAGAACTACGACAATCTCGGCGTTGACGCTGCAGAACTGATCCGTCAGGCCATTGCCCAAGGCGCCACCGGAGTTGTCGGACCCGATTGGGTTCCAGATGCCATGGACCCGGCCTTTAAGGCGGTTGTCGATGCCAAAATTCCCCTGGTGATTTACAACGCAGGCGGCATCAAGGCCGCAGATCGCCTGGGCGCCATGAACTACGTGGGCGCGGTAGACTATCTCGGCGGTGTCGCCGGTGGTGAATACCTCGGCAAGGCCGGGAACCTCGACGGCGTTTGCATCAATTCGCTGCCAGGAGCCGCCAACATCGAAGACTACTGCAGGGGCTTCGTCGATGGCATCAAGAAGGCTGGCGGCAAGGCTGATGTTCTGCCGCTGCCAGCGACGGCTGAAGGCAACGTGACCGCAGTGTCACAAGCCATCAAGGCCTATCTTGTTGCGCACCCGACCGTCAACGCGGTTTTCACCACCGCCAACCTTGACGCCGTGGGCACGGTGAAGGGAATTGCCGAAGCTGGAAAGACTGGTGCGGTAAAAGTCTGTGGCATCAACTTCGACGAAGCAATTCTGTCGCAGATCAGCAGCGGTGCGCAGGCCTGCGCAATCGATCAGCAGGGCTACCAGCAGGGTTACTATGCCGTGTCGATCCTGAACGGCTATATCAACTATGGCCTGAGCATTCCGACCCGTGAAATCCTGACCGGTCCGGGCGTGGTTGATGCTACCAACATCGCATCAACAATGGTCGGCGCCAAGCAGGGCACCCGCTAAGATCAGACGCCTGCTAAAGTATTTTCGGTCTTGATGGAATCATTTGGTCGACCATCGTGGTGTAGGGGCGAGCAGCGCTCGCCCTCTATCAGCGAGTA
>JANMVX010000178.1:0-2625 GCA_031393505.1 Hyphomicrobiaceae bacterium
ACGTCATGAATCAAGGCGGATCTCTGGGCGCAAATAATATGGGTAGCGTCATCACAATTTTTGTGACGTCACGAAAATCAGGTTAGTTCAGCCTTCCGACGTCAGTATGACACCGTTCCTTTATCCTGTTGTCCCCCAACCCTCGCCATGTGAAGTACAGTGATCATATTTTTGTGTGACATAATAGTTGCTAACAATTTCTGTATTCGTATGCTTGACCTGGACGCACACTTGTTTTGAGTACCGGCGATCGCGCTCTTTTAGGGGTGATCGGGCAAGGAGGTGCTGCGATGCGAATGAAGCGAACTGGCGGATCTGGCCGCGCAAGGTTCGGGCGATCGAGGAGCGGTTCAAGATTCGGCGCTGGCTGCTGCCATCGCCAGTGCGACACCAGAACGAGTTTGGCGGTAGGACCAATGACGTCTCGGGGCGTTCGCCAACGGCAGTTCTGCAGGATTGGGCCGCCCCGGCCGCCAGCGCCCCAATTCAACTGACCCTTCTTGCGCAGTCGGTCGCAGGTGCTCTCGATGGTCGTCGTTGGCGTGAACCAGATGTAGTCTAACACCGCGCCGGCCGCGATGGCTTTGGGCAGATAAGATCCCGAAACCGGGAGGAAGTGCAGCGCGACAATCAAGGTGGAACGATATTCATCCAGTTTGTCGCGCTACAGGCCTCCAACACCGGCCCTGAGCCGAAGGTCCTGGCGGACGTTCCGGCGCTGTGGCGCGCGCGATTGGGCTGGGTCAAGCAAGACTATATCCGCGCCGACACACTGACCGCAGCCAATGCCAAATTGGCCGCGGCGCAGAACAGCATCGGCCTCGTGCAGGTATCGGGCGGCGGTGAGGTGGCGTCCGCCGACGGCATTTAGTTCCTCGTAGCCGTGCGAACCATCCTTGCCGGGCCGAACCCGAAATATTTCGGCCGCGAGCGGGGCGTCACCTATTTCAACGTGACCTCGGATCAATACACCGGCCTCAATGGCGTCGCGGTGCCCGGCACCATGCGCGACAGCCTTGTGTTGCTTGCGGTCCCGCTGGAGCAGGCTTCCGGCCTAATGCGGATGCTGCAAACCAACAACAGCCCGACCAAGCTCGCGCGTGCCCTTGCTGATCTCAGGCGCATGATCAAGACTATGCACCTGCTCAACTACTTCGACGACAAGGCCTACTGCCGTATCCTCGTGCCAATCCAGCCACCGTGCGTTGGAGCTGGCCTCTTAAAGCTAGTGGCAACTCACCTCGGCCGGGACGTGGCAAACAGGTCGGCATAGCGTGCGCCGATGCGATAGGCCCGGTTCTTGCGCGACGGATCGGCAAGCTCCAACAGGCCGTCAGCGAGCCAGGCGCGACACAAGGGAACAACGGTGCGCTGGCTGAGGCCGAGATAGGCAGCGATCTCGATCGATGTCGCTATGTCGCGTTCACGGAACAGTTCGAGCATCCGACGCTGGCGCGGATCGAGCGAGCGCAGGAGCTTCGACTGGTCCGGTGCTGCGCGGGCCTCTGCGGCCGTGGCCGCTGCGCGCACGTCGGCAAAAGCCTGAGCCATGCCTGCACAAAAATAGGCGATGAAGCCCGTCAGATCGGCAGGCGCGCGACCTTCGTAGTAGTTGTGCGAAGGACCGACCGTGAGGGCGCGGTAGTAGGCATCGAGGTCTCGCGCGTAGTGGGCGTCGAGCGAGTAGATGCCCTTCAGACCATAGCTGGCCCGATGCAGGATCAAGGTCGTGAGCAACCGCGCTGTGCGGCCGTTGCCGTCGAACCAAGGATGAATGGTGGCGAGCTGGTAGTGGGCGAGCGCGGCCACGATCGGCGCCGGCAACTCGCCCGTGCCAATTTCTGCTGTGACCCAGGCAACCAGATCCGCCATCAGGCTCGGCACGTCGGCAGCCTCGGGCGGCAGGTAGACAATGCGCCCCGAGGCGCTGTCGCGAATGACGTTCTGTCCGTCGCGGTAGGGGGAGTTGCGGTTCTTGCCGTAGAAGGCCAGGCCGTGCAGACGCTTGACGTCGCCTTCGGCAAGCGGGGTATCGCGGGCGATCCGCTCTTCCACCCATTCCAAGGCCCGATAGTAGTTTCTGACCTCGGCTTCGTCACGCTCGCGGCCGGGGAACCGGGCGCCTTGCAGGACTTCGCGGACTTGGGGCTCGGTCAGCCTGTTGCCTTCGATCATGGTCGAATAGTGCGTGGCGGCAATGCGCGCGGTCTCGCGCAAGCTCTTCAGCATGGCGAGGTCGATCGGCAAGGCCATGACGGCCTGCCGGCAGGCCTCGATCTCCATGAGGGCCCTGGTGATGGCAGGGGTGATGCGGAAGGTGGGGGTGAACATCACCACTAAGTGTAGCGCGCGGCGCAGCCGATGTCACTTATTGCGCTGTTATTGCGCTGATACCAAGATGCCCCTTCGGCAAACCGATGGCTACCGTCAGCGCACACAAGGCGGTGGCTTGCAGCTCGATCCGGTGGGCAGGCGCACGATCTCGACCTTGGCCTCGCCACCTTGAGTGTTGAGCGTGCTGATCTCGATCGAAGAGTCCTCGCATTGCTGGTCGCCGCTGGCGAGTTCCGCCGCCAATTCGACTGCGCAGTCGAGCACGAATTCGCAGGAGGTGCTCTCCTGCTC
>JANMVX010000215.1:0-1770 GCA_031393505.1 Hyphomicrobiaceae bacterium
CGTTTCCTCGACAACATCTTCATCGAGCGCCTGTGGCGGTCGATCAAATACGAGGAAGTGCATTTGAAGGCCTATGCCGACGGCCGCGAGGCGCGCGCTGGCATTGGTTCGTGGGTCAAGTTCTACAACGAGGCTCGCCCTCACCAGGCCATGGACAACCAAATGCCGATGGCCGTCTGGCGCGCTGGCATGGAAAAGATCGAGGCGGCGGCAAGGGCTGTGGATATGCCGCTTCGCTTGGACAACGCAAACGCGTTGCCCACATACCCACAGCAAACGCAACAGAAGGCGGCAGCCTGATTTTTGAAGCACAAGGGCAGGCGCGGCTACACCTTAACTCAGGCGGCGGATGAGGTTGCCCCCGAAAAACGTCTCCCAAGGCTATGCGGCTTGTCCGAGGTTTCGGGCAAGCCAATTCTTTTCGTAGGCCATGGGGCTGAGGTAGCCGAGGCTGGAGTGCAGGCGCGTGTGATTGTATCTGGTCGTCCACGCCATGATTTCGTCACACGCCGCGCGGCGCGTTCCGAAATCATGGCGATATAGGCTTTCGGTCTTGAGCGAGCCGAACAGGCTTTCGGCGACCGCGTTGTCCCAACAATCGCCCTTCCGGCTCATCGACGCGCGCATTGCGAAGGCCCTGAGCTGCTTGGCGAAGGCCTTGCTGGCGTATTGGCTGCCGCGATCGGAGTGGAAGATCAATCCCGGCCCCGGCTTGCGGCGGAACCAGGCCATGCGCAGTGCGTCCACGACCAGTTGCGCGCCCATGCGCTCCCCCATGGAGAAGCCGATCACCTGGCGGCTGAAGAGATCGATGACGGTGGCCAGATACAGCCAGCCCTCGGCGGTCCAGACGTAGGTGATGTCGCCCACCCAGGCCTTGTTGGGGGTGTGCATGGCGAACTCGCGATTGAGCAGGTTCGGGGCGATAGGCAGATCGTGATTGCTGTCTGTCGTCACCTTGAACCGGCGACGCGAACGCACCCGAATATCGTGCTTGTTCATCATCTTGCGAACACGCTCCTTGCCAACTCGTAGGCCTTCGGATCGCAGTTGGCGGATCATGCGCGGCCAGCCATAAGTCTGCTTGCTCGCCGCAAACCCAGCCCGGATATGAGTAAGCAGCGCCAGATCGGGAACGCGCTTGCCCGGCGTCGCCCGAGCCTTGTCGGACTGACGCTTTCGCCACGCCCGGAAGCCGCTCGCCGCGACTTCCAGCACGCGGCATTGATCGGCGACCGGCCAAATCTTCTTGTGCTGATCAATGAAGGCGTATCTCACCGGGACTCCCTGGCGAAATACGCCGTCGCTTTTTTTAGGATGTCGCGCTCCATCCGCGTGCGGGCCAGTTCGGCCTTCAGCCGGCTGATCTCCATCTGCTCCGCGCTGACCGCCTTTACGCCGGAGCGCTCCGTCAAGCGGCCCGCCGCTTCGGCCTTCACCCAGTTGTGCAGCGTCTGCCCCGATATTCCCAGCGAGGCGCTGACCTCAGCCTGTCGCTGCCCGCTAAGCACAAGCCGAACAGCCTCTTTCTTGAATTCGAGCGTGAAATCCGAACGTGGCGCTTTCATCGTTATGCCTCCTGACGGCGGGATAGGATATCACCCGCCTTGGGAGACGCTCGTCAGGGGCAACCTCACTCGGCGTCCTCAGCCTCCCCGGGGATTGCCAAGGGGGCGATTGCCGGTCTGGGCCGGTATTTGACGATCTTGGGGCCGTGGAAGGCCCCTTCGCTCACCGCCAAGCCGGCCGCGTGGCCTATGGTGCTGGTCA
>JANMVX010000241.1:0-8313 GCA_031393505.1 Hyphomicrobiaceae bacterium
GGCGTCATCGCCGCCATCACGCCCTGGAATTTTCCCGCCGCCATGATCACCCGCAAAGTCGGCCCGGCGCTGGCCGTGGGTTGCACGGCGGTGGTTAAGCCGGCTTCCGAGACGCCGCTCACAGCCTTGGCGCTCGCCGAATTGGCCCATCAGGCCGGCATCCCGAAAGGCGTGCTGAACGTCATCACCGGCAAGGCCAGCGTGATCGGCGCTGAACTGACCTCCAATCCCGCCGTCAAGATGCTGACTTTCACCGGCTCGACCGAAATCGGCAAAGTGCTGATGGAGCAGTGCGCCAAGACCGTGAAGAAGGTCGGCATGGAGCTGGGCGGCAACGCGCCCTTCATCGTGTTCGACGACGCGGACCTGGACAAGGCCGTGGTCGGAGCGATGGCCAGCAAATACCGCAATGCCGGCCAGACTTGCGTCTGCGCCAACCGCATCTATGTGCAGGACTCCGTGTACGATGTATTTGCGGCAAAACTGGTCGCCGCCGCCAATGCCCTGAAGGTCGGCGACGGCATGGATGCGGGCGTCACAACAGGCCCGCTGATCAACAAGGCCGCCGTTGAAAAGGTGGAAGAGCACGTCGCCGACGCCGTCGCCAAGGGCGCCAAGATCGTCGCTGGCGGAAAACGCCACAAGCGCGGCGGCAATTTCTATGAGCCGACCGTGCTCACGGGCGTCACCTCCGACATGAAGATTGCCCGCGAAGAAACCTTCGGCCCAGTCGCCCCCTTGTTCAAGTTCAAGACCGAGGAAGAGGTCATTCGCCTGGCCAACGACACCGAGTATGGCCTCGCGTCCTACTTCTATTCCCGCGATATCGGCCGCGTCTGGCGCGTCGCCGAGGCGCTCGAATACGGCATGGTGGGAATCAACGAGGGGTTGGTGGCGTCCTCCGAAGTGCCGTTCGGCGGCGTCAAGGAAAGCGGCCTCGGCCGCGAAGGTTCGCACCACGGCGTCGAGGAATACCTCGAGCTGAAGTATCTGCTGATGGGCGGGTTGTAGGCATAGCCGTTAGTTTGTAGGGGCGAGACGTGTCTCGCCCTCGGGCAGCGAGCAAGCTGATAGAGGGCGAGACACGTCTCGCCCCTACGCGGCGCGCCTAGTTACAATTTCGATGTTCGGGAAGATAGGGCGTACCCATGGCGACCAGCACTGCGGCCAAACTGACCAGTCCCGACGCCCAGAAATTGGCGGCCGCGCTGGAAGCCTCGATGCTGGTGCAACCGGGCATGAAGCTGGGCCTCGGCACCGGATCGACGGCGGCGAAGTTCGTCGAAGTGCTGGGCGAGAGGGTGCGTGCCGGGCTGGACGTGCTGTGCGTGCCGACCTCCGAGGCGACGCGCAAACAGGCCGCCAAGGAAGGCATCCGCCTCGCGACGCTGGATGAGGAACCGCATCTCGACCTCACCATCGATGGCGCCGACGAGATCGATCCGATCCTGACCCTGATCAAAGGCGGCGGCGGCGCGCTGCTGCGTGAGAAGATCGTGGCGACCGCTTCGGATCGCCTGGTGGTGATCGCGGACATATCCAAGAAAGTGGCCAATCTCGGCCGTTTCCCGCTGCCCGTCGAAGTCGTCCCGTTCGGCGTCACGGCCACCCGCAACATGGTCGCCGCCATGGTGCGCGAGATCGGCTGCGAGGGCACGATGGAGCTGCGCCGCGACAAAGCCGGAAAACCGTTCGTGACGGAGAACGGCAATTTCATTCTGGATTGCTCGTTCGGCCGCGTGGTCGAGCCGTTCGATCTGGCCGCGGCCCTGCGCATTATTCCGGGCGTTGTGGAGCACGGGCTGTTCATCGGCCTGTGCGATCAGGCGTTCATCGGCGGGCCGGATGGCGTCGAGATGATTCTGGCGCCGGGGAATGGGTAAGCTCTACTATCTTGAGACGGACTATCGGCTCCATCGCCTTCTCCCGTCGGGAGAAGGTGCCCGAAGGGCGGATGAGGGGATTGCTGCCCGAGAAAGGCACAGTGCTAAACGCACGCCCCAATCCCCTCATTCGGCGCAGCGCGCCACCTTCTCCCAAAGGGAGAAGGAAGCCTGCGGCGCCAGCGACATTTTTCAGACGAACTGCTGAGTTGAGATGACCACAGACAACAAACCCCACGACTACGACCTGTTCGTCATCGGCGCTGGCTCGGGCGGTGTGCGGGCGGCGCGCATTTCGGCGGGCTACGGCGCGAAAGTCGCCGTCGCCGAGGAATTCCGCGTCGGCGGCACCTGCGTCATCCGCGGCTGCGTGCCGAAAAAACTGCTGGTCTACGCCAGCCGCTTTTCCGACGATTTCGAGGATGCGGCCGGCTACGGCTGGAGCGTGGCAAAGCCCACGTTCAGCTGGGAAAAGCTGATCGCCAACAAGGACGTCGAGATCACCCGGCTGGAAGGCGCCTACGGAAAAACGCTCGCCGGCGCCAAGGTCGAGGTGATCCGCTCGCGCGCCGTGCTGGAAGGGGCGCATACGGTTCGTCTGACGGCGGATAATCGAACGGTCACGGCCAAGCACATTCTGATTGCGACCGGGGCGACGCCGTTTGTCGACAAGAGCATCCCGGGCTGCGACCTCGCCATCACGTCCAACGAGGCGCTGCATCTGGCCAAGCAGCCCAAGAGCATCGTGATCGTCGGCGGCGGCTATATCGCGGTGGAGTTCGCGGGGATTTTTCACGGGCTCGGCACGGCGGTGACGCTGGTCTATCGCGGCGACGAAATTTTGCGTGGGTTCGATGATGATTTGCGCAAGGCTCTGCACACGGAATATGAGCGCAAGGGCATCAAGATTGTTTGCGGGGTGACGCCGACACGGGTGGACAAGACGGCGGGCGGCGTGTCGGTGACGCTGAGCGACGGCAGCACCATTGTAGCCGACGCTATCATGGCGGCGACGGGGCGCGTGCCGAACACGGCGGGCCTGGGGCTCGACAAGGCCGGCGTCACGCTCGACAAAGTCGGGGCTGTCGTCGTCGACGGATTTTCCGCCACCAACGTTCCCAACATCTACGCCGTCGGCGACGTCACCAACCGCTTGAACCTGACGCCCGTCGCCATCCGCGAGGGCCACGCTTTCGCCGATACCGTATTCGGCGACAAGCCGACGCGCGTCGATCACACCGATGTGCCGACGGGTGTGTTCACCTCGCCGGAAATCGGCACAGTTGGGATCACCGAAGCGCAGGCGCGAAAATCACACGGCGCGGTGGACATCTACAAAGCCAGCTTCCGGCCGATGAAGCACACGCTCTCCGGCCGCCAGGAACGCATGCTGATGAAACTGGTCGTGGACGCCAAGACCGACCGCGTATTGGGCGTTCACATCCTCGGCCCCGACGCCGGCGAAATGGCGCAGCTGGCCGGGATTGCCATGAAGATGGGCGCGACCAAGGCGCAGTTCGACGCCACCATGGCCGTGCACCCGACAGCAGCTGAAGAATTGGTCACGATGCGGACGAAGTGGATTGGCGCGTAGCATGCCAGACGCTCACGCTATTACGACGTTGCCGGAGCTTCTTGCGCTCTACGGCGACGTCAACGCCAATTCGCTGCGCAAGGAAACCCCGCAACTGACGCCGGCCTATCGCACCTGGATCGAGGCCGCGCCGTTCTTCGCCATCGCTACGTCCGGCCCCGGCGGGCTCGATTGTTCGCCGCGCGGCGATGCGCCGGGGCAGCTGTTCCAGGTGCTGGACGATAAGACCGTCGTCATCCCCGACCGGCGCGGCAACAATCGTCTCGACACGTTGAAGAACCTCGTCGCCGATCCGCGCGTGGCGCTGCTGTTCCTGCTGCCCGGCATCAATGAGTGTGTGCGCATCAATGGCCGCGCCATGCTGACAACCGATCCCGCCTTGTGCGAGCGCTTCGCCATGGACGGCAAACTGCCGGTGACGGTGATCGTGGTTGCGATCAATGCGGTCTATTTCCAGTGCGCCCGGGCGATGATCCGGTCGCGGCTGTGGGATCCGTCGAGCCATGCGCAACGACCCGGCATCCCGACCGCCGGCGAAATGACCAAGGCGGCCGATCCGGCGTTCGATGCCGAGAGCTACGACGCCGCGCTGCTGAAACGGCAGTTGGGCTCGTTGTATTGAAGGAGCCGCTGTGATGCGGGCAGACCTGGTGTCAGACACTTATGGCGCGCCGCTGGTTCCTGTTGTTTGATTCTGGCCGGGGTTCGCGCCATAAGTGTCTGACACCCAGTCCGACACCCAGTCCCCATGCGCTGCGAGGAACCCCCATGTCAGAGGTCGACGAAGCCACCGTCCGCAAGATCGCCCGCCTGGCGCGGTTGAAGGTGACCGATGCCGAAGCCGTCAGCCTGAAGGGCGAGCTGAACACCATTCTCAAATGGGTGGAGCAGCTCGGCGAGGTCGACACCAAGGGCGTCGAGCCGATGACCCGCGTGGTCGCTATGGGCCTGCGGCAGCGTGAGGACGTTGTTACCGACGGCGAAAAGGCCGCCGAGATCGTCAAGAATGCGCCCATGACCGAAGACAATTTCTTCGTGGTGCCGAAAGTGGTCGAATAAGCGCCGCAAACAAAAACGTCATGGCCCATTCCCGGGCCATGACGCTGCTCATGATCATTTTTGTTATGAAGGCGGGTCTGGTCTTGTAGGGGCGCACCGCAGTGCGCCCGGCGTGCCAAATCCGACAGACCATCCGTGTTGGACGGCGGGCGCACTGCGGTGCGCCCCTACGGCCTTGAGAGCTGTGCTAGAGTTTGTCGGCGGGCGTGTTCTCGATCTTGCCCCAGTTGCCTTGGCCTTTCATGATCATGCCGGCGGTGTCCTTCAGGAACATGCTTTGCGCGCCGGCGCCGGAGTTGAGATACAACTTACCCTCAACCACCTTGAACTGCGTCGGATCGGTCGGCACCTTTTTGCCGAACGCCGTGCCGGTGGCGCAAAAGCCGCCGAACTGCGGGGCGTATTTCATCGGTTCGGCCTTGAAGGCGTCGCGGTTTTCCGCCGAGGCGAAGCGCTAGGTGACGCCGTTCCAGTCGGTGGTGAAATCGGCCGAGCCGATAACGGATTTGTTCATGGTGAAATAAGCGACCGGGTCGGCGCCAGCGATGGCGACGCCATCTTTGGTGAAATTGGAGATCTGGTCGGCGTGGGCGATGCCGGCGACCGAAAACAGCAGCGCCACGACGGCGAACAGTGATTTCAGGATACGCATGTGGGGGAACCTTTCGCGGAAGTGTGTGGGAAGAGAGTACCCCGTCCCTACGTCCCCTGACCAATAACGCTTGATCAGCTTGCCGTGATCGCAGGCTTGGCCTGGTTCAGGCCCCCGTGTTAGGAACGCGCCAAATCACCAAGGGCCGCGCACGGCTCCACACCCCATCATGAGGCCCTCCCCGTGTCCGACCTCACCGCACTTACGCTTGCTGAAGCCCGCGACAAGCTGGTCGCAAAGGACGTGTCTGCCCTTGAGCTGACGGATGCCTTTCTGGCCGCCATCGAAAAAGCCAACCCGTCGCTCAACGCCTACGTCGCCGTCACGAGTGACCAGGCGCGGGCCATGGCGCGGATCGCCGACAACAATCTCGCCAAGGGCAAGGCGCGGGCGCTGGAGGGGATTCCCCTCGGCATCAAGGATCTGTTCGCCACCAAGGGTGTGCACACCCAGGCCTGCAGCCATGTGCTGGACGGTTTCAAGCCCACCTACGAATCCACCGTCACTCAGAATTTGTGGGATGCCGGCGCGGTGATGCTCGGCAAACTGAACATGGACGAGTTCGCCATGGGCTCGTCGAACGAGACATCCTACTACGGCCCGGTCATCAATCCCTGGCGCTCCAAGAGCAAGAACGCCGACCTCGTGCCCGGTGGGTCGTCGGGCGGCTCGGCGGCGGCGGTGGCGGCGTCCTTGTGCCTGGGCGCAACCGCGACCGATACCGGCGGTTCCATTCGCCAGCCGGCGGCGCTCACCGGCACCGTCGGCATCAAGCCCACCTATGGCCGCTGCTCGCGCTGGGGCGTGGTCGCCTTCGCCTCCTCGCTGGATCAGGCCGGGCCCATTGCCAAAACCGTGCGCGACGCCGCCATCCTGTTGCGCGCCATGGCCAGCCACGATCCCAAGGATTCAACGTCCATGGATCTGCCGGTGCCGGACTACGAGAAGGCGCTGGGCAAGGGCGTCAAGGGGCTGAAAGTCGGTGTGCCGAAGGAATACCGCATGGACGGCATGCCGGCCGAGGTGGAAAAACTCTGGCAGCAGGGCATCGACTGGCTGAAGGCAGCCGGGGCGACCATCCACGACGTCAGTCTTCCGCATACGAAATATGCGCTCCCGACCTATTACATCGTCGCCCCCGCCGAAGCCTCTTCGAACCTCGCCCGCTACGACGGCATGCGCTACGGCCTGCGCGTGCCCGGCAAGGATTTGATCGACACCTACGAGCAGTCGCGCGCCGCCGGTTTCGGCAAGGAAGTGAAGCGCCGTATCATCATCGGCACCTATGTGCTGTCGGCGGGCTATTACGACGCCTACTACCTGCAGGCGCAAAAAGTGCGCACGCTGATCAAACGCGATTTTGATGAGGCGTACAAAAAGGTCGACGTGCTGCTGACGCCAGCCACGCCGAGCGCGGCCTTCGCGCTCAACTCCATGAACGCCGACCCGATCCAGATGTACTTGAACGACATCTTCACCGTGACGGTCAACATGGCGGGCCTGCCGGGCATCGCGGTGCCAGCTGGAGCGACGGCGGATGGCCTGCCGATGGGGCTGCAGCTGATCGGAAAACCGTTTGATGAGGAAACCCTGTTCCGCGCCGCCGAGGTGATCGAGCAGGCCGCCGGGCGGTTTCAGGTCAAGGACAAGTGGTGGACGGCGGCGGCGCCGAAGCCAGCCAAGGCCAAGTAGGTTAGGTCAAGCGTTTGAGCGCGACCCAACATTCCACGGGAGGAGTAGGCGGCGAGATGTTGGGTCGCGCAAGGGCTTGACCGAACCTACGCCGCGGATTGCTATGGCAACATACGCGCTGATTGAGTAGAACTGCCGCGAACGTCTACGGAGTTGGACGTAATCGCGGGGGACGAAATGCCATACTTGTTTCTGATCGGCTGCGGCCTGATCGCACTTTTGTTGTTGGCGGTCGCGCTGAACGCCATCGCGGATGGAGCCTCAGGCTGGCGGGCGTTTTTCGCCGGGCTCGCGGGGCTCTGCATGCTGGCCTATGGCTACCTGGTGCTGTGGCCGGCAATCAACGTCCATCCGATGACCGACGACGGCCCCATCTTACGGGCCCAACTGGAAGCCGCCAAAGCCGATCTCAAAAAGCTGACGGCGGCCAAGGACGACCTGTCCGCAGCCAATACCAAGCTTTCGACTGACGCCAGCAGCGTGGCCAAGTTGGCCCGCGAGCGCCTGACCAACCTCTCCGAAGAGTTGGCACGCACCGAGCAACAGCTGGGCAACGCCGGGTTCAAGGCGCTTGAGCCGCATGTTGCGCCCGCCGCCACGGCGTCGGACGACGACAAGACCCGCTGGATCGCCAGCGAGTTAAGCCATCTGTCCGATCTCAAACTGCCCGCCCCCGTCGTGGTTGCGACTGCGGCGCCACCGCCGCCCCCGCCGCCGGCCCCGGTCGCCCGGGCCGGCGCCTCGCCCGCCGACATCAAGGGCCTCACGGACCTGCGCGACAAGATGGCGACGCGGCTGGAAACGCCGAATTATGACGTCTCCGCCTATCCCGGCAAGGACCTCGTCGGCGACCGCAACGGCAAATACTACGTGGTCGATATGAAGAACGCGGCGTCCGGCATCCGCTATTATTTCACCAAGGGCCGCTACACCATCGACCGCTCCGGAGAAGAATTCCGCAATTCGCTCAACGCCTTTATCGGCGACGTCCTGAAGAAACTCGACGGCAAGGTCGACTATGACCTGTTCGTGCGCGGCAGCGCCGACGCGCTCCCCTATCAGGGCGCGTTCGAGACCGGGCACGAGTACCACAAGATCAGCTACCTGAAACGTCTTGGTGCGGACAAATACGGCGTCGACACCGGCGAGGTGCAGATCGACACGGCGGTCCACAACACGGATCTGCCGTATCTGCGCGCGACGTTCCTGCAGAAAATCATCGGCGATGTGTATCCGGTGAAACAGCCGGTGGTGCTGGAGGGATCGGTCACGGCCAAGGCCAACGACAAGGACCGCAACGCCGAGATCATCATGTTTGTGGGGTGGTGACGTTGTTTGCCGACGGACCTAAAGCGTAGGGGCGGCCCCGGGGGGGGCCCCCGGGCCCCGGGCACCAGTGTGAGGGGGCCCCCACCGGGGCCCCCAAACCCCCC
>JANMVX010000284.1:0-31501 GCA_031393505.1 Hyphomicrobiaceae bacterium
ACCATGGCGCGGCGGAAGTCCTCGTCCTTGCCCTTGATGGCGAGCGAGCGCTGCGAGTCCCAGGTCCACTGGTCGAACGGCGGAGGCGGATTCTTGCGCAGCCAGGCGATGAAGAATTCTGTCAATTCGTGGTAGTTTACAGCATCACCGTACGGGGGGTCGGTTACGTAGACGTCGGATAGTCGAAGGATGTGCTTTGCACTTGATACACCCGTCTCGGATTGGCCTGGAAGATCAAAACGTTTGCCCTCGTATCGATCCAGGTAGGCGAGTAACTCTGAGGCGCTACGAATGGCGTAGTTGTTCTGGGTATTGAAAGCCTGATTGTCGAACACTTGAAGTATTTTGTCTCCAGTGGGAGCTTGCCCGGTCTTGCTTGGTGCCCCAGGGTTCCAACGACAGAGCTTTGATGAGCGATCTAGGGACTTTGCCAACTGCAAGTATGCATCGGGGCGTCCTTTGCCAAGTTTGGCAAACGACGCCATCAGCAAGAGATCTCGACTTGCAAACAGATGATGCCAATACGTCCAGCCGCGCTCGCGATAAAGTCTTGTTGTTTCGTCACCGTGCTCGATAGGCATGTCCGGAACGAAACCTTGAAGCTGCCATTCAGCAAGATTGGCATGAACCAGATCAGCGACCATCTGCTCGCGCTCCATGTCATTGGAGCTGATAGCAGCAAAAAAAGTCTCTTCACGCCCCTTACCCAGCGATGCCTTAGTGATCCATTGGATTGCGTAAAGCCGCTCTTGGTATATATCGTCCGTTCGCGGAGCGAAATCGCTCGCCTCCCATTGCCGCAATCGGTTCAGCGTTCCTACGTCCCCATTCCTGTAGTCGCCACGGATCGTCTTGATTTCGATGCCCGACTGTTCAGGGTTCATTGGGTGCACGAGACGGCTGTCTGATACAGTGCCTTGTGTGGCCAAGACCATTTCAGTTGCAGGCACGCCCGAAACTATTTCGATTTCGTATCGCTTCAACTTTTGGTTCGGTATCAACTTGGCAACCACATTGCGCGTTTTGGATATCACCCAACTCGGCGCCATCGGCACCATCCACCCCGTCTTCGGGCACCTCGTCTCCAGGCAATACAAGAACGCCTTCGCCCGGTTGCCGTCCTTGTCGTGCTCGATGCCCAGCCGCGTGATCTCGGCGTCGACGGCGGCGGCCACCTCCTTCTGCGCCTGCTCGATCTCGGCGCGTTTTTCTTTGCTCGCGCCGATGATGTTGAACGCCCCCCAGGTCAGCATGCAGGCGATGGGGTTGAGGTCGGAGGCATAGACATCGCAGCCCATGCGCGCCGCCTCGAACGGGATCGAGCCGCCGCCGCAAAACGTGTCCGCCACCGTCGGCCGGTGCCCGAAGCGCGCGATGCCGAGCTGCTCGACCAGTTCAGGCAGGCTACGTGCCGTGGTGCCCAGGTGCGCGTTCACCTCCGGCCAGATCTCGTCATAGGCGCCGTCGGGCAATTCCTCCGGACGCAGACAATAACGGATGCGGCGGTCGTAGGGGATGGTCGGGAACCACTCCGCGACCAGCCGTGCCGTGGTCTCGGCATCAAGCCGCTGCAGCCATTTCGGCTTGCCGCTATCGGTGCCGACATAGGTGGCGAACCCAGGCCAATCCGCATCGATATCGGACGCCTTCAGGTCCTTGACTCGGCGCGCCAGGCCGTCGTCATCCATCGCCATCAACTTCAGAAAAATGTCGAGGTCCTTGGCCGGATTGTCCGTGGCCGGCAGAAAGCATCCTAGCACCACCGCGCGCACCAGCACCAGCGGCTTGCGCCCCTTCCAGTAGGAGCCGAGCGCCGTCAAGGTTTGCCCCGCCCCGGCCTTGCGCTCCTTGTACGCCTCAGCCGACAGCCGCCCGACCGGGAACTGCCGCTCGATGAAGCTCGGCGCATTCTTCAGCGAAAATGGAGCCAAACCCGGCTCGGCCTCAACAGCAGCTTTGCGGCGCGCCGTGGTCGCTGGCATCGGTCCCCCGTGATGGTATCGAAAATGGCTTAGGCGCTATTCGGCGGCCTGAAACAAAAAGCCGTCCTGATCCTGCTTCTTGGGCTTGCGCTTCTTGGCCGTCTTGCGCTCAGGCACGGTGTATTCCGCGTTGGCTCGCGCCGGCAGTTTGTCCGGCCAGGGCGGCGAGGCCACCTCGTAAAGATCCTTGCGCGTGCCAAAGCACAGTGCATCCCGCAATGCGCGCCGCCAGCCCAGGCCAGCGTTCTTGGCGTAACCGGTCGCGGCCGCCGTCATGGTATAGAGCCACCAGCGCTCTTCTGGCTTCAGGCCCAGCCAGTTGCGCACCGCGACGGTGACCTGCTCGGCCGAAACCTCGTGCTCGATGGCCCACAGCAGCACCAGCATCTCCTTGCCGAACAAGCGCTGTACAGCCGTCTCGTCGGCGCCCCAACGGCCCGCCGTCTTCTTGTCTTGCTTCAGGCGGCGGTTGAATTCGGCTCGAATCTCGCCGGACACCTCGTCCCACACGGCGCGCGACAGCTCGCAGCGCAGAAACATCTCCGGCGACCACTCGCGCTCGTTGGGATCGGGCGCGCGGCCGAACACCTCGAACACCTCGGCCTTGCCCGTCTTGCCGCGCGACAGACGCACCAGGTAGCCGTGCTCGCGGTAGATGTCGGCGCAATCGAAAGTGGCTGTCGCTGTGGTCATGATCGGGCTCTAGTCCTGCTTCCACGTCACCCTATCAAAATCCTGGCCGGTTTCATCGCAGAACTTGTTCATTTCGCGTCCCGACGGGAATGCGATGCCATCCAGCCGCAGTTTGACGGTTGGCGAGGGCGCACCGAGCTTTTCCACAAGAACTTTGACGATAGCATCGAGATCTGCGGCTGCAATGCTCACATCCCGCCCAAGCCGCAGCGTGATGTGATCGTCGGGCGTGCGCCGGCCCTCAATAGTGATGGAGCCACCCTTGATCTGGACCTCGGCCGTCTTGCCCAGCCGATCAAGTGCAGAAAACGCGCCGGCGGTATCTGTCGGCTCGAAACGCGAGGTCAGTTCCGCGCGCGAGTCGGGTTTGAGCGTGGCCCTTTCCAGGATCGGGTCCTGCCCGTTGTCGCTGAGCCCGCCTGTGACCGCCAGGGGAGCGGATTCTTCCTGCGAGAACTGGCCGCTGACCTCCGCGACAACCCGCAATCGTCGGGCGCCAGCCGGCGCTTCGATGTCGCCCGAAACGGTCGGCGCGGTTTTGGGATCGGAATTATCCCAGCTGGCCCGGATGATCGCGGAACGCGGTGTCGCCTGTAGCGAAACACGATGCCCGCCAGAGTGACGGCGGACATCGAGCTTGACGCGGATCGGCGCGCGCCATTCGCAGGAATCACCGGTCTTGGCGACGCCCTTGGTGTCCACCGCGACGAACCAGGCGGCAGCTGCGTCCGTCTCGTAAATCAACCCGTCCAGCTTTTTGTCCTTGGCGGGATTGGGCGGCCCCTGCTCGGACACGTAGACAGTGTCGGCGTCCTCGGGTGTCACCACGACTTGGAACCGGCCGGTGGCCATGGGATCGGAAGCGAATTCATCGGTCCGGGCCGTGACGCGAGTCTTGCGCTCCCACGTCTTCAGGACCAGTCCCTGGGCCTCCTTCCAGAAGCCGCGCTGCACCGCGAGTTTGACCAGCTGATCGAGGCCGTCGCGACGCATCCAGAACCAGCTCGGGCGGGCGGCGGCATTGCGCTTGAGGGCAGAAAGCTGCATGGCCTCGGCATCGAACAGGAATTCCTCGGCGTCCTGCCTTAGGTTGTCGAAGGCGTCGTCGAACTTCTCCGGCGGCGTGAATTTGCGGCCGGTCAGGACGTTGATGATCTGTTGCTCGCCCTGGTAGTCATTGCCTGTGAACTCCATGCGAAAATCGTCGATCCGCCGCAGCACTTGCCCAGCGGGCGTGCGCATCGGGAATATTACGGTCTTGAAGGTTTCGCGCAGCGCCGACGTGAAGAGATTGGCCTCGCGGCCCTGCACCGCCTGCAGTTCCTGCATCTGGGGCGAGTTCGATCCGTGCTGCGCCTTGATGCGTTCCTCAACCTTTGCAATGGCACGCATCCGCCTCGCGCCCTGCTTGAGCACGGTCAGTGCGTTCGGGTCAGCAGTCAGCACCAGCACACGGTTTTGCAGGTCCTGCTTTTTCCACCATGCTTCGAAGTCAGTCGGTAGCTTATCCGCAGCCGCAACGAGAACGATCAGCGACGGCCGCTCGTCGTCGAGCTTGATCTGGTCGAGCGCAGGCAGGATGAACAAGGGCTCGGCGTAGAGGTGTCCAGTGCGCGGCTTGAAGACTTCTTCCAGCTTGTTCCGCAGTGTCAGATCGACTTGCTCTTCCGCGATGTTCGACGCGATGTCCGTGATCTCGGCTGTGACATTGGCGGTCTGCCCGAAGAAGTCGCGCTGGTCGACGCCTCGGAACAGATACCAGGCTTGTCCCTGCAGCTTGTTGAGCGCGTTCTTGATCTCGGAGACCTGCAGGAGCGGGTCAACGAGCGTCTCGATCAACTCGCCCTCGGTGAGCCCACGCAGCGGCGTTTCGGCGGTCGAGAGCGAGGACATCAGCAGCATTTTGGCAGCGGCGGTTGCCGTCCGGTTGCCGTCGGCGGCGTCAATACTTTCAGCCAGCGCACGACCGCGATCGCTGATGTCGTGCGAAATCGCGTTGATGTAGGCCGGATTGATCTTGCGCAGTTCTTCCAGCGTCGAAGGCTCGTTGAAGTCGAGGTGCTGCAGGCCGATCAGGAATGTGTTGTCGCTGGATGCCAGCGCGGCGCGCGCCGCAAGTCGCAGCAGCCGGATCAGGGCGCGCGTTTTCTGGTAGCCCCGGTTCTCTGAGAACCGCGCCACGACATCGCGGATCGATGGATGGAACGGATAGGTTTCGCGGATGCGCTCGATGAATGTCTCGGGGGCCATGGCGATAGTGTCGATCCGCTTGGCGCGCTCCAGGGCCGAAACATAGGCCTGGGCGACTTCGTCGATCTTTTCAGGCGCCGGCAAGCCGTCAAAGAGGCGCTTACGAACGATCGCGAAGACCTCGCCGGTGTTCTGCTGCACCGGCGTTATCGCTTGGGCGTTTCGGTCGTAGTGCTTGCTGAGGTTCTCGATCAGGGTGCGCACCTGAGCCGAGCCGTCGAGGTAGACATCGTCTTTCAGGTTCGTAACGACGACGCAGGCTCTTGGGCACCTCGGGAGGGCATTGAAGAGCCGCTCCAGTGCTCCAATGGTGAGATCGCTCAACGTGGAGTTGCCAACCTTTTCCGCCTGAGCCATCTGCAAGTAACTCGGCAACTCATCCAGCAAGATGAGAACAGGGTCGTCGCCGAGCAGCGAAACCCACTCGTCGACGCCGGGTGTCTTGGCTCCATTTTTCCAGAACGGAGCCATGATCTCCGGTCGCCCCATGCGGTCGGCGATAGCACCCCAAAGGAGGTTCTCAGGGTTCTGATGGCCGCTGAAAATGATCACCTTGGCAGCGCCGAACTCCGAACCAGCCGAAAGATCCGGGACCACCTGACGCCGCAGCGCGGGATCCCTAGCCAACAGCCCGAAAGCGAGCAAACTGTGTGTCTTGCCGCCGCCCATCGCCTGGGTGAGATAGAATGCGCCGTCATTGGCCTTACCGGCAAGCCGCTGAAAGCCACGTTCAACCAGCCGTCGCAAGCCATCCGTGAAGTGGTTACGCCGGAAAAACTCGGGTCCGTCGAGTTTGTCGGGATGGAGCAAGTCGTCCAGCTGCGCGACCTGGTCGACGAGGCTCTCATTTGAGATCGCGTCACCGACCCTGCAAAGCTGCTTAATCGTTGCGACAGCCATTTCGTCCCCGCTTTGCGCAAAAGTGAACTTTCGTGGTCGGCAAGCGGCCTGACCGCGTCTCAGCTGCGAATAATCTCGACGCTAGCAGAACCCGCTAACCCGCCAACGCTAGCACCTGCAATGATGTGTTCGAGTCGTGCGACACAGTCCTCTTGTGCTCAGCAAACAGCCCAAGCCACCACCGTCAAGCAGTGGCAGCGAAATGCTTGTGGGCTGAACAGTTGTTACACTGTGGGCGGTTCGAGCCGAACGCTTTGGTGGAGGCATTCTGTCAGCGAGTCTGCAACCCATGCGTGCTGTTTCGTTGACCGCAACGCAGTCTGCGACAAATTCAACCGCCGCCATTCCGGGACCCCAGCGGGACCCCAGAGTAAAATACACCAAAAAAGCCGCCCTGCGGCGTCCTATCAAATCATTGAAATCATTCAACAAAATCGTGGTTGCGGGGGCTGGATTTGAACCAACGACCTTCAGGTTATGAGCCTGACGAGCTACCGGGCTGCTCCACCCCGCGTCACCGACGATACCGGACAGGTCAGAGAGGCGGGAAACCGCCTTGGCTGAGGGTCTGTCCGGGGATTGCCGCGTCTTTGCGTCCGGGCGACTGGCCCGGAAAAGCGCTGACAGCGACGTTCTGGCGGGGCTTATACGCCGGCTGAAAGCAAATGGGAACAGGCAAAGTGAGCTGGCGGTCGGAAAAGCGTGGATAAACGAAAAACCGGGACAGGATAAACGGGTACAGTTTACTTATATCGCGTCACCGCCATTGGAACGACGACGGTCTTTCGGTGCGACATAAGTAAACTGTCCCCGTTTATCCTGTAAACTGTCCGCGTTTATCTGGCTCGCGTCCGGCGCCGCAATTGACTACGATGCGCGACAGCAATTGCGCCCGCAGCGCAGTCCGTTCAATGGCTTAGCTTAAATTTTCGGGATGGGATGGCGTCCCCCCGGTGCTGCCGCAATCGCTGCACAGTGTGCGGGCGGGCGTGGTGGAGATTTGGGGCGCCGGCCGCTGTTGACAGTGTCGCATCGCGGCGGCGCGTGACGCCCTTGGTGTAGGAGTAGAGTAGATGTCTGCCAAGAACGACGATATTTCGGCCCGGCCCGCTCAAGGACGTTACGACCTGCCCGGCGGCTCCTACGAAATCATCGAGACTGACGTTTCGGGTTCGGCCGGCGCGCCGGTCTCCACCGCCATCGGCCGGCGCGTCATTACAACCTATCGCCCGGCCTATCTCAGCGAGGACGAGACGGTGCTGGCCTGCTGCCACCACGCCCACGAAGTGGCCAAGGCGCATGGCGCGCGTGAGGTGATGCTCGAGCATCTGGTGCATGCGCTGGTGCGCGTACCCGACGCCTCCCAGGTGTTGTCGGATCGCGGCATCAATGTCGAGAGCCTGAAACGCGAGAGCGCGGCGGTGATTTCGAGCGAGATCCCGGTCGATCACACCATGATGGTGGCGCAACTCAGGGCGTCGAAGGACTTCAACACCGTCATGCATCTGGCCGCCGCCGCCGCCTCGCGCCGCGATGAGCGCCAGCTGGGCGCGCGCGATCTGCTCGATGCGCTGCTGCGTTTCGACGCCAAATCGCGCGTTGTGCGCATGATCCGCAGGCACGCCGTCGAAAGCGAGATGGACGAGCCGGTCGATCCCCTGGTCGAAGTCAAGGGACTGATGGAGCGCTATGCCGGCGAGCAGCGCGATCTCAGGCTGGCCGTGAATGAACTGCGCAACGCCCAGGCCGGGCAGAGTTCAGCGGCCCTGGCGGGCATCGATGACCGGATGCGCGGGCTGGAGCGCTCGATCAACCTCTTGGTCGGCAGCGGGGGCGGGGCGCGCTCCGACGTCGGCGACACGCTGAAGAACGTACAGGACGTGCTTGGATCGATCCGCAACGAGTCGCGCGCCGCCAACGACCGGCTGCAGCTGATGGAGCGCGCGATCACGTCCGGCGGCGTCGGCGCTGGCGCGGGCAACGGCCAGATCACGGCCCTGATCGGCGACAGGTTTCTCTCGGTCCAAAAGACCATGGAGGACCACCGCCTGGGCATTTCGCGCCTGGAGCAGGGGCTCAGCGACCGTATGCGCCTGATGGAGGCCAAGCAGTTGACGACCGAGCCGGTCGAGGCGCTGGGCCGCAAGCTTGAGAAGCTGGAAGCGTCTTTGCAGGAGCGCCTGACCGACAACGGCAAGCTGGAAAGCATGTTGATCGATCGCCTGAAAGGTTTTGAGGCCATCGCGGCCAATTCCGGCGGCAAGCCACTGACGCTGCCGCCGGGGCTGGAAACGCTCGGCGACCGCATGCAGGGGCTGGAGCGGCAGGTGAGCGCGCAACGCTCCGAGCTGCAAGGCTGGCAGGGCGCGATGGAGAAAGAGCTCAAAGCCATCGAGGAGATGTTCGATCTCATTCCCGCCGATGGCGGCGCTGCCCGTCCCGGCCTGTCCGACGGCCAGATGCAGACGCTGCAGCAGTCCATCGACGCCCATCGCGGCGAAACTCAGCGCGTCGCCATCGCTATCCAGGAGCGCCACGGCGCGCTGGAGCGCATGGTGGACCAGCGGCTGGCCAACGTCGGCAACATGGGCGGGGTCGGCGAGCGGCTCGCGGGATTGGAGCGCCTATTGACGAACCAGCGCACCGATCAACTCAACAACAAGGGCTCGCTGGACAGCGAACTGGAGCAAATCCGCAAAGCCATGATGGCGCTGGGCAATGCGCAATCGACGCTGTCGACCGCCATCGACGAATGGCGGCAGAACAATTCCGGCGACCTCAGCGTGATCTCGAACCGGCTGGCCAAGCTGGAGCACTCGACGTTGGCGGCGCCGGCGGTGGCGGCGCCGCCGGTCTACGAGCGTGTGGCGTCATCGGTCGACCGTCAGGTCGAGCGGCCCCTGTTCGGCGGCGTCAGCAACGGCAACGGCTCCGGCGTCTCGATCACGGCGCAACCCAGCGCGCCGCCCGCCCCGCCCGTGAGCGTGGTGACGACCGCCAGTGTGCCGATCCCGCAAGGGACCACGCCGCCGGCGCCCTCTGGCGGCTTGCTCGACCGCGTGGACCGCGTGCTGGCCGGACGCGTGAATTCGAACTGACGGGTGGGGACATAAAGGTTACTTCGACTCAGGGCTATCGAGTGAAGGTCTCTTTGCTCCGCGCACGAAAACGCGAACCACCTGTCACGGCTGCGAGTTCAAGCTGGCGACACTTTGCGCGAGCCGCCGCCAGCGCGGCCGGGACAAATGGCTGAGCCGCCTCGCTATTGTCAGCTGTTCAGGCCATCGCCCTGGGCGTTTCAGCCGCCGATAATCCAGCGTCCGCCGTCTTCGCGGCAGGCGACGGCGTCGGTCCAGCGTGAGGCGCCTTCGAAGGTGAGGGTCACGGAAAGACGACGGCAGACGGCGCCGTTGTCGTCGCGAAAGCTCGCGACCGGGCGGACGGCGCCCTGCAGGGGCGCGCCGACCCGATGCCATACGTAAGTCGCGCCATCGGCGACCTCGTCGAGGGCGTAGCGCATGGCTTCCAAGAGGGCGACGGGATCGTCTGCAGTGAGCTTGGCGCGCAGCGGCTCGGCGCCATCGGAGGTCACATCAGCTTGCCAACTCCCCGCTTCGGCCGAATTGGCGGCGGGCTGCCAGAACAGCGTGATGGCGGCGGCCAGGGCCAAGGCCGCAATCCAGGACGTAAGACGCATGAGGGAACTCGAACGCAACGACGCCACCAACGACAACCGTGGCCATGCTGCCTCGGTTGGGTTAAGAGCGCGTAAAGGCGCGCCGCGCCGCCACTTTGGACAGGTGACACTTGACCGATCCCCGGGACCTATCCGCCAATGCGCCCTCGGCAGGCGACTTCTTCGCCGCAACCGATCCGATGGCGCTGTTTTCGGAGTGGTTCGCCACCGCGCAGGAGCATGAGATCAACGATCCCAACGCCATGGCGCTCGGCACGGCGGACGCCGACGGCCTGCCAAACCTGCGCATGGTGCTCCTGAAGGACGTTTCGGACGGCGGTTTCGTGTTCTACACCAACTACGAGAGCGCCAAGGGCCGCGAGTTGTTGGCCTCGCCCAAAGCGGCCCTGTTGTTCCACTGGAAAAGCCTGCGCCGGCAAGTGCGAGTGCGCGGGACAGTGTCCGAAGTCACCGCTCACGAGGCCGACGCCTACTACGCCACGCGCCCCCGCGGCAGCCGCATTGGCGCCTGGGCCAGCGCGCAGTCACGCCCGCTTGAGGGCCGGTTTGCGCTGGAGAAGTCTGTCGCCTATTACGCCGCCAAATACGCCATCGGCGAAGTGCCGCGCCCGCCGCATTGGTCGGGCTTTCGGGTGACGCCGCTGGAGATCGAATTCTGGCACGACCGCCCGTTCCGCCTGCACGACCGGGTGGTGTTCCGGCGTGTGACAACCCAGGCGGCTTGGGGAAAGGATCGGCTCTATCCGTAGTTGCAACTCGTCCTACGCCGGCACCGCCACCGTCACGCCATTCAGCCAGCGTGAACGGCCGGAGGCGGCGTTGAGCAGGAGCGCGCCCAGCGAGGCGTCGAAATTGGCGCGGGCCGGGACAACATTGACCATATCCTCATCGCCGAACGGATCGTCGGGCAGGCCGGGCACGAAGGCGTAGACGCAGACATCGTGGCTGAACCAGCGGCGCGCCTGATCCTGCGCCATGGCCTCCAAGCCCGCCTTCAGCATGCCATAGGCGGCGAAGGCTGCGCCCCGTCCCGAACGGGCGAGGCTGACATGGATGACGGTGGCCGGCTGGCCGGAATTGCGGGCGTGGTCCGCCACGGCGCGGCCGAGCACCAGGGCCGGGCGCAGGGCGTCGGCCACGCGGTCCTCGAAATCGACGACATCGCGGCCGTCGTCGGCTTGCACGGCGGGCAGTGAGACGAAATTGATCAGCAGGTCGACCCCGCCATAAGCGCCCAATCCGGCCCGGCTCAGGCGTTCGCAGGCGGCCTGGTCGCTGGCGATGTCGCCGGAAAAGAACCGCAAGCCGGCGGCGATCGGCGCCACGCCATCGGCCAGCGCCGTGGCGCGCGCGGGCTCCTGCCGGCTATGCAACACGAGGCGGGTGCGCTGCTGCGCGAAGGCCCTGGCGATCGCCTCGCCGGTGCCATCGGCGATGCCGGTGAGGAAGATCCGTTGCCCGTCCAACTCGGGATGGGTGGGGGACTGGAGGACGGAGCCGGCAGTGATTTTACGAGGCGACATCGGTCTGGTTACCATACGCTAAGTGGGGCGGTGGTGCTGCCCCGACACTCTGGCCGAATCGGTTAAGCAAGCTTTACGGTGCGCGGCGGCGAGATTGCGGCGGTGGTTGAATTCGCTGCCATCGATACCACTGTGGCGCGCTGGGCACTATAGGCGCAAGAAGTCCTCATACGGTCGTCGAAAGCTGAGGATAGGGCAGCGCCGCCTGATTGCGAGCAGCTCCGCATATGGAATCCTGATCGGCAAGTGATTCGTTGTGCGTTGGTGAGGCAAGCAGCGTGCAGGAACCGTCATGATCAAGTCCAAGAAGCTTCAAGATCCGGCGGCCCTGCCGAAGGCCACGCCAGCGCCGCAGCTGCGGGCCCAGGGTGGGGTCGGCACCTCGGATGTGCTGGTGCTGCTGGCCATGGCCGCGGCATCGGTCGCGCTCGGCTTCGGGCTCTATTTGCAGGCCAATTTCGCGATGATCTCGGCGGGTTTGGCGGCGGCGGCGGCCTTCGCCGCAGCAGCCATCATGCACGCGCAACTGATGCGCATCCGAACCCTGGAGCAGGTTGTGGATGGGGTTTCGGCCGGTGACGCTGCGGAGGCAACGCCAGCCGCCAAGGTCACGCCCACGCTCGCCCCGGCGGCACGGAACGAGCGTCTGCCGACGCGCCGCGAACCCACCTTGCCGCGGTCGCAAGAGCATTTTGAGCCGGAAGATCTGGACCGCGCCACCGACAACCATGCCGGTCAGCTGTCGCTGGTGGCGGCCGCATTGCGCGATGCCGAGCCGGCCGCGGCGCGCCGCGTTGCGCCGACCCTGGCTGCGCGCGCTGCAGCTCCGGTTACGCCGCTGGCCGATGTGTCGAGCGGCTGGGCCGAGCCGGGCGCCGTCGATGCTCTGGTGCGCCAGTATGCCGAGGAGCTGGACCGCGGAACGATCGGCCTGGAGCCAAGGCGCGAGCCAGAGCCGGTGATGCCGATCATCAAAGCCAATCCGCCCACGCCGCGCTTGCCGTCGCCGCCCCTGGTGCCGCAGGCGGCGCTGGAATCGGCGCTGTCGCAGGCCATTCGCAAGGCTGCCGAGGGCGAGATCGAGATTCATCTGCAGCCGGTGGTGGCGTTTTCGGACCGCAAGGCGCGCCTTTACGAGGTGTTTCCCAAGCTCGTCGACGCCAAGGGCAAAGTGCATGGGCAGGCCGACTATCTGCCCGCCGCGACCGCCATGGGGCTGGCCCTCGCCATTGAGCGGGCGGCCATCCTGCGCTGTTGCTCGATCCAGAGAAAGCTCTCCGAAAAGGGCCGCGCGCGCGCCATGATCGTGCGGCTGACGGCGGCTGCGGTGCGCGATCGCGCCTTCCTGCAGCGGCTGCTCAGCGACATGCAGGCCGATCCGCTGTTGGCTGATCTGATGATCTTCGAGGTCGATCAGGCGGTGATCGAACAGGGCGACGGCGCCGAGCGCGAGAACATGGAACTGCTGGCCCGCGCCGGCTTCCGCTTTGCCCTGGGATCGGCCGATACGCTCGGTTTGGAGGTCGAGGAACTGGCGGCGCGGCGCATTGGCTTTGTGCGCATCGCGGCGGCGCTGCTGGCCGCCGAGGGCAATCCGGCCGCGGTGGAGGACTTGCGCCAGGGGGCCGTAGAGACCATTCTCACCGGCGTTGCGACCGAGGATCATGCTCGGCTGGGGCAGGAGTTCGGGCTCGTCCTGGGGCAGGGGTCGCTGTTCTCGGAGGCCAAGCCGCTGCGCGCCGATGTGGTGAACGCGAGCGGCCAGTCCCGGGTGGCTTGAGGCGAAACCGGCATGAAAAGCAGGCGCGTTGGCTCAAGAAATACGTGTAAATTTCGCAGTTTGTGTTGCATTCCAGTGCGTCCCAGTGCGTTAAAAGACGGATCGTGTTGCGTATGAGCAGGCCAAATCGTCTGATCGACATCCTTGCCGGCGTCCGGGGTCTGGCGTCCCGCCATCCGGTCTGGTTCTGCGACATATGGGGGGTGCTGCATAATGGCGTTGTCGCCTTCGCCCCCGCGGTTGACGCGTTAACCCAGTTCCGCGCGCAAGGCGGACGCGTGGTGCTGTTAACCAACGCGCCGCGCCCCTCTGCCGATGTCGCGCGCCAAATCAGCCAGCTCAGCGTCGGCCCCGCTGCCTACGACGCCATCGTCACCTCGGGCGATGTGACGCGCGCCTTGATCGCCGAACAAGCCGGACAAGGCCTGCTGCACATCGGCGCCGACAAAGACCGCTCGCTGTTCGCCGGTCTCGACGCGCGCCTCGTCCCCGAAGCGGACGCTGCGGTGGTGGTCTGCACCGGACTGGTCGACGACACGCACGAAACCCCTGCAGCCTATGCCGAGCAGCTGTCGCGCCTGCACGCGCGCCGCGTGCCCATGATCTGCGCCAATCCCGATCTCATCATCGAACGCGGCAACGAGATCTGTTATTGCGCCGGCGCCCTTGGGCAGGCCTACCAGGCGCTGGGCGCTACGGTCGCCTACGCGGGCAAACCGCATGCGCCGATCTATCACGAGGCGCTCTCTCGCGCCAATGCCATCTGTGGGCGGACGGTGTCCAGGAGCGAAGTGCTGGCGATTGGCGATGGCATAGATACTGATATTCTCGGGGCGCATCAATTTGGCATCGACATGCTCTATGTCGCCTCTGGCGTTCATCTCGGCGCAGGCGAAACCCTGCATGCCGCCTCGCTCGAAAACCTGTTTGCCGGAAGGCCCGAACATCCCGTGGCGGCCGTCGCCGAACTGGCGTGGTGACCGACATGGATCGCTCAACAGGCGCTCAGCGCAGCTACTTACGCCCCTGCGGCCTCATCCCCGCCAGCGCCGCCACGCGCAGCATTGGGCCTGACGACGGCGGCTATCCCGGCACGCTGCCGCTGTGCGGCGACGGCCCCTACGACTTTTCCGCCATCGAGCTGATCACCCGCAACGGTCCCGCCGTATCGCGCCGGCTGCGCCCGCTCAGCGACCTTTGGGACAGCGACATCAATCCGGCGCTGCTGCCGGCCCATACCATCCTCGACCGTCTCACCAGCCCGCGCCGCCGCATCGCCGGCCTGCGCATGGACCGGCCGCAACTGATGGGCGTCGTGAACGTTACGCCGGACAGTTTTTCCGATGGCGGACAGTTTTTCTCGACCGCCGCCGCCATCGAGCATGCGCTGCAGCTGGCCGAGCAGGGCGCCGCCATTCTCGACATCGGCGGGGAATCGACGCGGCCCGGCTCCGACGCCACGCTCCTGTCCGATGAATTGGCCCGCGTGCTGCCCGTGATCGAAGCGCTGGCCGCGAACAGCGAGGCGTTGATTTCCATCGACACGCGCAAGGCCTATGTGGCCCGGCAAGCGCTGGCGGCTGGCGCCCATATCATCAACGACGTGACGGCCATGACGCACGATCCCGCCATGATCGAGGTGGCGGCCGAGGCGGGCGTGCCCGTCGTGTTGATGCACGCGCTGGGCGACCCCAAGACCATGCAGGCCGATCCCCGCTATGACGATGCGCCCACGGACATTTATGACTATCTGGCGGCGCGGATTGAGGCGCTGGTCGATGCCGGCGTGCTCCGTGAACGTATCATCCTGGACCCCGGCATCGGCTTCGGCAAGACCATGGCGCACAATCTCCAAGTGATGGGCGCGCTGGCGCTGTTCCACGGCTTGGGCTGCCCGGTGCTGCTGGGCGCCTCGCGAAAGCGCTTCATCGGCACGCTGACGCATGAGCCCGAGGCCGGCAAGCGTGTGGCCGGCTCGGTCGGGGCGGCGCTCGCCGCCGCCGCACAGGGCGTACAGATCATCCGCGTCCACGACGTGAAGGACACCAAGGCCGCGCTGGATGTGTTCGCGGCAAGCCTGGGGACATGATCTTCATGTTCGGCCCGACGAAACGCAACGTTGAACCCGGCATTTGAGCCGAACATGAAGTTCGTGTCCCCGCTGGCGGCCCGTACTGTGGTCAACGGGGACACGAACTTCATCGTGCGCCATAGGCTGTCCTGCAAGCCGCCACGGCCGAGCCTTGCGCAAGATGAAGATCATGTCCCCACTTGCGCCTCGGGCGACATCCTCTCTCCCTAAAAAAGGGGAGAGGAAAAGATCTGTACTCTCCTCTCCCCGTTCTTACGGGGAGAGGAGACCGCGTCTCGCAGGCGCCTTTTCGCGCCAAGAGCCATGCGGTCGGTGAGGGGCAGCGGCTGGCTCAGTCCCTGGTGCAACCTGTACGGAGCAAGCGGCTGCCCCTCATCCGGCCCTGGATCCTCGCTGCGCTCGGGGGCCACCTTCTCCCCCTGAAGAAGGGGGAGAAGGAAAGACGCGTGCTTTTCCTCTCCTCCGCTTTCCGGGGGAGAGGAGGAGCCAGCGGCGCGGCCGGAGAGTTTACACCGACAACCCGTAGCCCACGCAGTCCCGCGTCAGCGCCCCCACGTTCGCCTCATCGAACAGATGCGCCGCCAGTCCCAGCTCCCGCGCGGCGGAAACGTTCTTTGCGCTGTCGTCGATAAACAGCGTGCGCGCCGGAGTGAGGTTCTGACGGTCGATCAGTAGGCGAAAAATCGCGGGATCGGGCTTGATCAGTCCTACATCCGCCGACACAACGATATCGTCGAAGTGTCCGAGCATCGGATACAACGGCAGCGCCAGATCGAATTTTTCGCGCGAAAAATTGGTGATGGCGAAGGTCGGCACGCGCGCCTGGCGCAGCGCCATCAAGATGCCGACCGACTCGGGGATCTCCCCGCCGAGCGTCTCGATCCAGCGCGTATCAAACGCCCGCAAGGCCTCGGCGTGCTGCGGAAAGCGCCGCACCAGATCGGCGATGCCGGAGGCAAAAGGTTCGCCGCGATCGAACTCGAGGTTGCGCGCGAGCAGGCCCGTCTCGTCCAGGAAGGCCGCGATCTCGGCGTCGCTGGCAAAGACCGAGCGAAAGAGCCGCTCCGGCTCCCAGCGCACCAGCACTTTACCGATGTCGAAAATGACATTGTCGATCATCCCGCGTCTCATCGTATCCCCCGCGCCAAAACCCCGCCGGTCATAGGGGTCGCAACGCCGGTTGTCATCGGGAAGGTGATCGGCAGGCCGCGCAGGGAGCGCACGGCCAGGTAGGCCCAGGCTTCGGCTTCCATGCTGCCGCCGTCGAAGCCGAAGTCTTCGGCGGGGGCGACGACCTGGTCGCGGAACGACTCGGCCAACCAAGCCATCATCGTCTTGTTGCCGCGACCGCCGCCGCAGACGATCCACGTTCTCGGACGCTCCTTGGCGAAATGGCTGGCCGCGACGATGGCTGAAACCGTCACGGCGGTCAGCGTGGCGGCTCCGTCTTCAAGTGATAGTCCGTTGACCTCTGAAAACACAAGTTGGCCTCGGTCCAGCGTTTTGGGTGGGTCCCGAAAATAGTAGTCGCGGTGCTCGAGGTCATCGAGCACCGCCTCGTTGATTGTGCCGCGCGCAGCCAGGGCGCCATCGGTGTCCTGAAGGGCTCCGGTATGTTTGCGCACCCAATCGTCAATGGGGGCGTTGCCAGGTCCGGCATCGAACGCAAGGGTTGGCGTGCGCGTGCCGATGAATGTCACATTGGAAATGCCGCCAATGTTCACAAACGCCACCGGGTCTTCAAACCGCGACGCCAAAGCCTGATGATAGACCGGCACTAGGGGCGCGCCTTGCCCACCGGCCGCGATGTCGGCGGCGCGCAGGTCAAAGACCACGTCGATGCCGGTCAGATCGGCCAACCGCGCGCCGTCGCCGAGCTGCACGGTCAACCGCGCCTCCGGCCGGTGCAGCACGGTCTGGCCGTGGAAGCCGATGACGTCGATCAAGGCGGGATCGATGCTGTGCGCGGCCAGAAAGTCGCGCACGGCCTCGGCATGGCGTTGCGTCAGGTCGGCCTCGACGTCGGCAAGACATCCCGGACGATCCGTGCGGTGTTTTAGGCCCGCCGCATCGCTGTTGGCCAGACGCAGTTTGGCGCGAAAATCTTCGGGATAGGCGTAGGTGGCCGATGGTCCGCGCTCGACCAGCCCCTCCCCATCCGTGGTGATCATCGCCACGTCGATGCCGTCCATGCTAGTGCCGCTCATCAGGCCGAGGGCGCGAAGAGATTTGGCCAAGGCAGAGTCTCCATGCTAGATCGCGACGTTAACCCGATCAGAGATGACCGACATGACAAAATTCAAGTCCGATTTTCTGCGCACGCTTTCCGAGCGCGGCTTCATCCACCAGATCTCGCATGAGGCGGAGCTGGATGCCGCCGCCGCCAAGGGTGGGCTCACGGCCTATATCGGTTTTGACTGCACCGCGCCGTCACTACACGTCGGCAATCTCGTCCAGATCATGATGTTGCGCTGGCTGCAGAAGTGCGGCGGGCGGCCGATCACGCTGATGGGCGGTGGCACCACCAAGGTCGGCGATCCCAGCGGAAAAGATGAGTCGCGCAAACTGCTGTCGGCCGAGGATATCGCCGCCAACATGGCCGGCATCAAGGGCGTGTTCGGGAAGTTCATTGACTTCGGCGCGGGCAAGACCGCCGCCGTCATGGTGAACAATGACGATTGGCTGAGCCAGCTCCAGTACATCGACTTTTTGCGTGACTACGGCCGGCATTTTTCCGTCAACCGCATGCTGACGTTTGAGAGCGTGAAACTGCGGCTGGAGCGCGAACAGAGTTTCTCGTTCCTGGAATTCAACTACATGATCCTGCAGGCCTATGACTTCCTGGAGCTGAACCGCCGTCAGGGTTGTCAGCTGCAGATGGGCGGCTCGGACCAATGGGGCAACATCATCAATGGCGTGGAGCTGGTGCGCCGCGTCGATGCCAAGGACGCCTTCGCGCTCACGACGCCGCTGCTGACCACGTCGTCCGGCGCCAAGATGGGCAAGACGGCGGCGGGGGCGGTGTGGCTGAATGCCGATATGCTGCAACCTTATGAATACTGGCAGTTCTGGCGCAATACCGAGGATGCCGATGTCGGGCGGTTCCTGAAACTGTTTACGGAGCTTCCGTTGGCGGAGGTTGATCGGTTGGCGGCCTTGGTGGGGGCCGAGATCAACGAGGCCAAGAAGGTGCTGGCGAACGAGGCGACGGCCATGCTGCACGGACGGCAGGCTGCTGACGATGCGGCAGCGGCCGCGAAAACGACGTTCGAGCAGGGCGGCGTCGCGGCGGGATTGCCGACGGTGGTGGTGCCGGAACTTGCGGCAGGCGTGGGTGTGCTGACGGCGTTCGTGGCGGCCGGGCTGGTGGCCTCGACCAGCGAGGCGCGGAGGCAGATCAAGGCCGGCGGGTTGCGCGTGAACCTTGTGGCGGTTACGGACGAAAAGGCCGTGCTGTCGCTGAAAGATGCGGCGGACGGCGTGGTGAAACTGTCGCTGGGGAAGAAGAAGCACGTGCTGATCAAGGCCTAGAATACAGAGTGCGGAATTCTCCTCTCCCCGCCTCTTCGCGGGGAGAAGAGACCGCGTCTCGCAGGCGCCTCTTCGCGCCAAGAGCCACGCGGTCGGTGAGGGGCAGCAGCAAGCTCCGGCCCTGGTTCGGCTAGTGACGGACACCGCTGGGACCTGCACGGAGCAAGCGGCTGCCCCTCACCTGTCGCTGTTTCCTCGCTGCGCTCGGGCGACATCCTCTCCCACTGAAACAGGGGGAGAGGAGGGGCCGGAGCCGCCGGCCCCTGAGTTCTGGATAAAGATGCGTACAGATCAATTCGATTTCACCCTGCCCGACGAAAGCATCGCGTTGCACCCGGCGTCCCCGCGCGATGCCGCACGCCTGCTCGAAATCCGCCCCGGCGCTCCGCTCACCAATCATATCGTCCGCGACCTCCCGACGCTGCTGCAACCCGGCGATGCGCTCGTTTTCAATGATACGCGTGTGCTGAACGCCGAGCTGTCCGGCACGCGCCGGCGCGGCGAGGCCACCGCGCACATCGGCGCGACGCTGATCAAGCGGCTCTCGCCCAACCGTTGGCAGGCCCTCGCGCGCCCCGCCAAGCGGCTGGCCGTGGGCGACCGGGTTCAGTTCGCCGGCACGGGGGAGATGTGCCTGCTCTCCACGCTCGACGCCACGGTCTTCGCACGCGGGGACGCCGGAGAAATCGAGTTCGCGTTCGACCTCTCCGGCCCCGATCTCGACATCGCCATCGCCGCTCACGGCCAGGTGCCGCTGCCGCCGTACATCGCCGGCAAGCGCGCGGTCGGCCCGGAAGATGCGCGCGATTATCAGACCGTGTACGCACGGAACGAGGGGGCGGTGGCCGCGCCGACGGCGGGGTTGCACTTCACGCCCGAACTTTTGACGGCGCTAACGGCTCGCGGCATCTCGCAACACTTCGTCACCCTCCACGTCGGCGCCGGCACCTTCCTGCCGGTGAAAACCGACGACCTCGCCAACCACAAAATGCACGCCGAATGGGGCGAAGTCTCCGCCGAGACGGTCGCGGCGCTAAAGGCAACCCGCAAGGCCGGCGGCCGCATCGTCGCGGTCGGCACCACTTCGCTGCGCCTGCTGGAAAGCGCCGCCGCCTCAGGTGAACTCGCCCCCTTCCAAGGCGACACCGCCATTTTCATCACGCCCGGCTACCGCTTCCGCGCCGTTGATCTGCTCATGACCAACTTCCACCTGCCGCGCTCGACCCTGTTCATGCTGGTCGCCGCCTTTTCGGGGCTCGACACCATGCAGGCCGCCTACACCCATGCTATTATCAACGGCTATCGCTTCTATTCCTACGGGGACGCGTCCCTGCTTCATCCGGCGGACTAGGTGTCAGACACTTATGGCGCAGCGCCGGTCCGTCGACCAACGACACCTGATAAGCGCCATAAGTGTCTGACACCCAGTCCGCTGCTTCATCCGGCCAATCCCATCTCATGACCGAACCATTCGCCTACACCCTAAAAACCACTGACGGCGGCGCACGCCTGGGCGAAGTCTCCACCCCGCGTGGAACCATCCGTACACCTGCCTTCATGCCTGTGGGCACCGCGGCGACCGTAAAGGCCATGTTCACCGAGCATGTGAAGGCCAGCGGCGCCGACATCCTGCTCGGCAACACTTACCACCTCATGCTGCGCCCCGGCGCCGAGCGGATCGCGCGCCTCGGTGGCCTGCACAAATTCATGAACTGGTCCGGCCCCATCCTTACCGACAGCGGCGGATTCCAGGTCATGTCGCTGTCAAAACTCCGTACCATGAGCGAAAAGGGCGTGGTGTTCCAATCTCACATCGACGGCTCGCGTCACGAGATGTCGCCCGAGCGCTCGATCGAGATCCAGTGCCTGCTCGGCTCCGATATTCAGATGCAACTCGACGAATGCGTCGCGCTCCCAGCCAGCCGCGACGAAACCGAGCGCGCCATGGAACTCTCGCTCCGCTGGGCCGAGCGCTCGCGCACCGCCTTCAAAGCCATGAGCAAACCCGGCCAGGCCATGTTCGGCATCGTGCAGGGCGGGGTCGATCCGGAGCTGCGGCAGCGTTCGGCCAAAGCGCTCGCCGCCATGGACTGCGAGGGCTACTCGATTGGCGGCTTGGCGGTCGGCGAGCCGCAGGCGGTCATGATCGAAACACTCGCCGCCACGCTCCCCGCGCTGCCCGCCAACAAGCCGCGCTACCTGATGGGCGTCGGCACGCCGCAGGACATTCTGCTGTCCGTGGAGCGCGGTATCGACATGTTCGATTGCGTCTTGCCGACGCGCGCGGGGCGGCACGGGCTGGCCTACACCTGGAACGGCAAGCTGAACCTGAAGAACGCCAAGCACGCTGAAGATCCGTCCCCGCTCGATCCGTCTCTCGACGCGCCGCCGTCGCGCGATTACTCCCGCGCCTACCTGCACCATCTGGTGCGCTCGGAAGAAATGCTGGGCGCGATGCTGCTCTCGTGGAACAACATCGCGTTCTATCAAGCGCTGATGGTGGGCATTCGCGCCGCCATCGCGCAAGGAACGTTTCAGGACTTCAAAAACAAAACCATGGCCAGGTTGGCCTCAACGCCGGCCGACGGCGGCGCCTAGCACGCTGCGCATGATGGTCCAGCCGTAGCGCAGCACAATGAATTTGATGATCCAGCCCATCCAGCCCTTGGACGAGCCGAAGCCCAGCAGGCTGCCGAGAATATCGCGGATGCCGCCGGCGACAGCTCCGCCGCCCGAGCCGCCCTGGGTGATGCTTTTGGCGATGTTGCCATAGGGATTGTTGCGCGAGGTGTCGAAGTTGCGGATGTCGGGCAGCGACAATCCGCCCCCGCCGGATTTCGGGAAGGGTATGGCGCCGCCGCCCGCGCCGCCCATGTTGGGGATGCCCGGCATCTGCGGCATTTGCGGCATCGACATGCCGCCACCGCCCACGGCCGAGCGCGCCGCGCCGCCAAGAATGTTGCCCAGCATCGGCCCCGCGTTGCGGAACAGCCATCCCAGCACGAACACCGCCACCATCGGCGCGATCCCGCCCATGGCTGTCAACGGCACGCCCGCCTTGGTCGCGGCGGCCTGCAGCGCGGCCGGCGGCAGTCCGGCCGGCCCCAGCAGATGACCGATCACGGCGTTGCCATCGGCTAGGGTATCGGGGCGCCCGATGACGTCGGGATTGGCGATGACATTGTAATGATGCCCGGACGCCAGCGCGGTCATCAACCCAGCGATGCCGTCACGCGACATGGAGTTTTTCTCCAGCCCGCCGATCATGGCCGGCAGCAGGCTCGCCATGGCGCTGGTGGCCGCCTGTTGCGAGATGCCGTATTTGCTGGCGAGCGACGCCGCAAAAGCCTGCGCCTCGGCGCTGGCGAGAATGTTGTCGACGGACATGGGGTTCCCTCCCGTATGATGCTTGTGTGCGTCATAAGACAAAATATGCGGCGGAGCTAGCGGTGGGGACATGATCTTCATCTTGCCCGACGGCGCCGGGTTGTGTGCACCGGCGTCGAGCAAGATGAAGCTCGTGTCCCCGCTCTGCCGTACCCCCTCGGCAGAGCGGGGACACGAACTTCAACTTCGGCTCAAACGACGGTATTAATTCTGCTAGGTTTGCGCAGGCCGAAGTTGAACATCATGTCCCCACCAAGGAGCCCCCCATGAAAGCCATCTGGAACGGCGTCGTCATCGCCGAGAGCGCCGATACCGTCGTGGTCGAGAACAACCACTATTTTCCGGCCTCCGCGCTCAGGCGCGAGTTCGTCGCGGACAGCGCCTACCACACCGAATGTTCCTGGAAGGGCACGGCCAGCTATTACACGCTGAACGTCGACGGCAAAACCAACGAGAACGCCGTGTGGTACTACCCCGCCCCGATGCAAGGCGCCGAGCAGGTCAGGGACCGGGTCGCCTTCTGGAAGGGCGTTCAGGTGGTGGGGACATGATGTTCATCTTGCCCGAACAGGCTGGAGGATAGCGCACCGGCGTCCGGCAAGATGAACTTCGTGTCCCCGTCAGTCTTGTCGGGCCTGCACCAAAGACTGACGGGGACACGAAGCTCATTTTCGTTCGACACTTGCGATAACTTTCGCCGCCGGCGAAGCGAAAATGACCATCATGTCCCCGCAAACGTCTCCGCCCGCGCCATCGCCCAAGCCGCCTTGAACCGCGCGTCCTCGGTCCCCGCGATCAACTCGCCCGGCGCCAACGTCGGATACAACTCGGCGAAGGTGCGGATCTGGCTCGGGCTCACGCGCCGCGACACATGCTGCGGGCGGAAATCGCTGGGATGCTCCAGGCCCGCCGCCGCCACCACCTCGGCCAGCGATTGCACTGTCGCCTTGTGAAAATTCGCGACGCGTACGGATTTGTCCGGCACCACCAGCGCGCGCTGCCGGCTTGGGTCTTGCGTCGTCACGCCAACGGGACAGCGGTCGGTATGGCAGATCTGCGCCTGGATGCAGCCAATCGCGAACATGAAGCCGCGCGCCGCATTGCACCAATCGGCGCCCAGAGCGAATGCACGCGCCATATCGAAGCCGGTGACGATTTTTCCGGCCGCCCCGACATGAACGCGCTCGCGCAGGCCCACGCCGATGAGTGCGTTGTGCACGAAGTTCAGCCCATCGCGCATCGGCATGCCGAGATGGTCGATGAATTCTTGTGGCGCCGCGCCCGTCCCGCCTTCCTTGCCGTCGACAACGATGAAATCGGGCGCTAGGCCGATCGCGAGCATAGCCTTGCAGATGGCCAGAAACTCGTGTGGGTGGCCAATGCAGAGTTTGAATCCCGCCGGCTTGCCGCCCGAGAGCGTCCGTATACGGTCGATGAATTGCAGCAGCTCAATCGGCGTGGAAAACACCGAATGCCGCGCCGGAGAAATACAGTCTTTCCCGACAGGCACGCCGCGAATGCGCGAAATCTCGGCGCTGACTTTGGCTGCCGGCAATACGCCACCGTGCCCCGGCTTGGCGCCTTGGCTGAGTTTCAGTTCGACCATCTTGACCTGGTCGCGCCCCGCCACTTCGGCGAATTTTTCGGGCGAGAACGTCCCATCGTCGTTGCGGCAACCGAAGTAACCCGACCCCACCTCCCAGATGATGTCGCCCCCGCCCGCCTCGTGATACGGGCTAAGCCCGCCCTCGCCGGTGTCTTGCGCAAAGCCGCCAGCCTTGGCCCCGGTGCTCAGGGCGCGGATGGCATTGGCGCTGAGGGCGCCAAAGCTCATGGCCGAGATGTTGAACACCGAGGCGTCGTAAGGCCGCGTACAGAGCGGCCAGCCGATGCGCGTGCGAAACCCCACGTGAGCCACCGGCAGCGGCGCCATGGAATGGTTCAGCCACTCGAAATTATCCGCATACACATCCGCTTGCGTCCCGAAAGGGCGGGTCGCCAGCACCATCTTGGCGCGCTGATAGACGATGGCGCGCTGCTCGCGGCTGAACGGCGTGCCGTCGCGGTCGCCCTCGAAGAAATACTGCCGCATCTCGGGGCGGATTTCTTCGAACAGGAAGCGCAGGTGGGCGGCGATGGGATAATTGCGCAGGATGGAGTGGTGGGTCTGGGTGATGTCGCGCAGGCCGATGACGGAAAAAATTGTTGCAAGCGCCAAAAAGCCGAACACGATGGGGTGATTGCCCGGCCGAAAAATCACGTCGCTGAGCAGCAGCGCGGTGAGCACCAGGGCCAGCGTGAGGAGAATGTAGCGCGGTGTGAACGGCAGTTGGAGAAAGGACATGAAGCTCTCGGCGTTGACTCAGCGTGCGGAGTGATCCTAGCGCGAAATCGTGTCCCCGGTGTCAGGAACTTACGTTTCGTAAGTGCCTGACACCCAGTTCTTTCGCCGGTGGATAATACGACGAGTTACTGGGTGTCAGGCACTTGTGGGCCGCAAGGTCCTGACACCGGCCCTTCCACCATGGCTTGGCGGCCGATGCCACGTTAGGATGACGCAACCACGATCCTCAAGGACCACCACCATGGCCACTCCCTCCGCCCCCCAGGGTCTCTCGGAAACCGGCGACGCGCTGCTGCTCACACCCGGCCCGCTCACCACCTCCAAGGCGGTCAAGGAGGCCATGCTGCACGACTGGGGTTCGCGCGATGCGGCGTTCCTGAAAATCAACCGCGAGGTGCTGGAATGGCTGCCCGAGATCGTTGGAGCGGGCGGCGAGTATGTGACGGTGCCGATGCAGGGATCGGGCACCTTTGCGGTCGAGGCTATGCTGACCACTTTCGTGCCACCGGACGGGAAATGCCTGGTGCTGATCAACGGCGCCTATGGGCTGCGCGCCAAGAAAATCCTCGACATTGCACGACGCGCGACGGCGGTTCATCAGACGCCGGAGGATACGCCGCCTGATCTTGCCGAAATTGACCGTATACTCACAATTGACGAGTCAATCACCCACATCTTCGCCGTGCAGTGCGAAACCACCAGCGGCATTCTCAATCCTATCGTCGAGATTGGCGCGCTGGTGCAAAAGCACCACCGACGGCTGCTGGTCGATGCCATGTCGGCCTTCGGCGCGCTGGCGCTGGAGGCAAAATCCGTCGGCTTTGATGCCGTGGCCGCTTCATCCAACAAATGCATCGAAGGCCTTCCTGGCCTGGGTTTTGTCATCTGCAATCCGAACGCGCTTGCCGCGACGGCCGGCAATGCCACGACGCTGGTGCTGGACCTGCACGACCAGTGGCAGAATTTTTCCAAGACTGGCCAATACCGCTTTACGCCGCCGATCCACGTCATCGTGGCCTTTCACAAGGCGCTGGAGGAATTTCGCGCCGAAGGCGGGCAGCCTGGGCGCGGCCGTCGCTATACGGAGAATGCCGAAGTGCTGATATCCGGCATGCGCGCGCTCGGCTTCAAGCCGCTGCTCCCTGACAAACTGCAGGCCCCGATTATCGCGACCTTTCATATGCCCACGGACAAAGCTTTTGTATTCCAGACTTTTTATGATCGCCTGAAGGATCGCGGCTACGTCATCTATCCTGGCAAGCTCACAGTCGCCGACAGCTTTCGCATCGGCTGCATCGGGCGGTTGAACGCCGGGCATATGCGCGGCGCGCTGGCGGCGATCGCCGAGGTGCTGGCCGAGATGGGCGTGCAGGACCTGAGGGCGGCATCATGAGCGTGGAAAAAATCACCTGCAACGGCCGCGACTATCGCTGGCCCCGCAAACCCACGGTCGTCATCTGCATCGACGGCTCGGAGCCGGGCTACATCGAGGCCGCGATTGCCGCCGGCCGCGCGCCGACGTTCGCGCGCTTCATGCGGGACGGCGCGAACCTCCTCGCCGATAGCGCCATCCCCAGTTTCACCAACCCGAACAATCTCTCGATCATCACGGGGCGGCCGCCGTCCGTACACGGCATTGCCGGCAACTATTTCTTCGATCCCGCGACGGGTACAGAAGTGATGATGAACGACCCGAAGTTTTTGCGCGCGCCAACCATTTTGCGCGCGTTCCACGATGCCGGCGCCAGGGTCGCCATGGTCACGGCCAAGGACAAGCTGCGCCTGCTGCTCTCCAACGGCCTCGATTGCGCCAGCGGCCGCGCCATCGCGTTCTCGTCGGAGCGGGCGGACAAGGCGAGCAAGCGGGAGAATGGCATCGACAGCGTGCTGAGCTTTGTTGGACGGCCACTGCCGGAGGTGTATTCGGCCGGCCTTTCGGAGTTCGTGTTCGCGGCGGGCGTAAAACTGCTGGCGACCGCGCGCCCGGACCTGATGTATCTGTCGACCACGGACTATATCCAGCACAAGACGGGGCCGGGAACAAAGACCGCCAATGACTTCTACGCCATGATCGATGGCTACCTGGCGCAATTAGACGCTCAAGGAGCAATCATCGTCGCCACCGCCGACCATGGCATGAACGATAAGCATGGTGCGGACAAAGCGCCGAACGTGGTCTATCTGCAGTCGCTGCTGGAGGGATGGTCCGAGGCGCAAGGATCGCGCGTCATCCTGCCGATCACCGATCCGTATGTGGCTCATCACGGGGCGCTTGGGTCGTTCGCGACGGTCTATCTTCAGTCAGCGTCGGATGCTGTCGGGATTGCCGCGAAGTTGCGCGCCGTCGTGGGCATCGATCTCGTGCTGACCCGCGCGCAAGCTTGCGCCCGTTTCGAGCTGCCCCCCGACCGCATTGGCGATCTGGTTGTCATGTCGGGCAAGCACATGACGCTCGGGACGTCGCCCGCGCGGCACGATCTCTCGGGTCTCGACGAGCCGCTGCGCTCCCACGGCGGATTGACGGAGCAACGTGTGCCGATGATCGCGAACCGCAAGGTGACGATCCCGGACGGCCATGCCTTGCGCAATTTCGACGTGTTCGACGTGGCACTGAACCGGACTGGGTGATCACCTAGTCGTTTATGGTTTGTACCCGTTTGGTTTTGGTGTATGGTCTGCACAAGGTAACCCGATGGAGTTGGATGTGGCCGACGAACCCGACAGCATGATCCTTGTGCTCCTGCGGCGCATCGATACCAAGATTGATCGTATTGAGAATGATGTGCATGACCTGAAGATCCGCATGTCCGCTGTCGAAACACAGATTGGCGCGATTAACTCACAGCTGGGCGCCATCAACATGCGTTTGGATCGGGTTGACGAACGCGTTGGCCGTATCGAGCGCCGGCTCGATCTGGTTCCTGCCTAACCGGAGCGATCACCCCGGCTCGGCATGTCCGATCAGGCGCTTGACCTCGGGCAGGCGGGCCTGGAACGCCAGTTCCAGATCGTGCACGGCGTCATGAACCGCTTGCACGCTGGCGCCGGGAGCGGCTTGGCAGTGAATGGTCACCAGAAGGCCCAAGGGCGTGCGGCGCGCGCGCACATCGTGGACGTTCTTCAGGCGGCCGTCGGCGCGGGCAAGTTCGGTCAGAATCGCCGCCATGCGGGTGCGTTCGGGTTCGGCGATGTCAGCGCCTTCGACGGCCGTCATGAGCATGGGCTCGATGTGGCTTTCCACCTCGACGCCGTCGCCGAGTTCCTTTTCGATGGCGTTTTCCAGCCGCGTGGCGACGGCGTGGGCGCGCCCAAGCGGCATCGCCCCGTCCACCTCCAGATCGAGGCTGACGGACATCTTGTCGGCGCCGTTCTTGGCGCCGGCCCCCGTTTTGCGCTGTGAAATGCGCTGGATGGTGACGTGATGCACGGCCACGCCCTGGCGTGAGGCGACCAGCATGACTTTGTCGAAGGCGGTTTCGTCGTCGAGTTCCACAGGCACCAGCGACAGGGAAATATCGGCCTCGGGCATGTCGTGGCGCAGCCGGGCGGCGAGCGCCTCCTTGATAGCGGTCGCGCGGTCGAACGGGAGGGTACGCGGAACGACGACCTGGGCGTCCACGAAGAGCGCGGCGCCGGAGGGTCTGGCGCGCACCCGTTCCAGCCGCAGCACGCCTTCGGTGGCCTTGCCAGCGGCTTCTATACGTTCGATGACGCCGTCGGGGGCGGCGTCCATGAGCGTGTCGATGGTACGCCCGCCGAGCCGCCAGCCGGCCAGGACAATGAACACGGAAACGAGCAGCGCGGCCAAGGCGTCCGCCCACGGATAGCCGAGCGCGACCAAGAGCAGGCCGCCGAGGACTGCGATGGAGGAGATCATGTCGGAGGAAAAATGCAGCGCATCAGCTTCCAGCGCGGCGCTGTGCGTGCGCTTGGCGACGTCCTGCAGCGAGCGCGCGCGGAAGAAGTCAACCGCGATGGAGCCGATGATGATGGCGAATGCCCACCAGGTCACGTCGACGTCGCTTGGGTACCCGGACAGACGGCGCAGCGCCTCGATGGCGACGCCGATGGCGGTGATGAATAGAAGACCCGTCTCGACCAGCGCGGCCACGCTCTCAACCTTGGCGTGGCCATAGTGATGGCGGCTGTCGGCGGGACGTTCGCTGACGCGGATGGCCCAATAGGTGATGGCGGTGGCGCCGAAGTCAAGCAGGCTGTGCGCGGCTTCCGAGAGCAGCCCGAGGCTGCCGGTGGCCAGGCCCGCCAGCAGCTTGGCGATGGTCAGGCCGAGACTGGCGACGATCGACCAGAGCGCGACTGAGCGCTTCTCGGCATGCTCGGCGGCGGTGGTGCTTGACTGACGGTCCATGGGTCTTGGATAGCGAGGAGGGAGCAAGGATGAAACAGGTGATTGGGCCCGACTGGCAGATGCTCACAATTTCGCGAGGGCCGCACCACGTGCGCTGGCTTGCGCTAGGATCGCCGCCACGTCCAAGACCAGGAGGTGCGCATGCGCGGCATTTTGATGGGAATTCTGATGGCCTTGGCCATCGGCGCGATCAGCGCGGGGCCGCTGCAAGCCGCCATCCGCTGCGATGGCGCCTATCAAATCAACTCATTGGGGGAATTCCACTCGCCGTATTGCGAGGACGGATACCTGGCGCAAGTGGCCCGCAGCTTCGGCTGGCGCGTCTCGGGCGACCAGATCCGGGCCAACTATGGCTTGAAGGCGGAGATCTGCCGGGCCCTCGGTTTCGACAGCCGGATATTGGAGACCTGCGCCCCGTACCGGAACCAGAACCGCAGCCGGCACTGCAAGCTTTTGCCCTGCTAAGGTCAGCGGTAGAGCCACTGCTCGGGGATGCGGGCGGTCACGACCCCGCCTACGATCACTGTCCCCGGATGCTCGACGCTTGCGACCAGCCCCCGCAGCCGCTGGGCGACCTTGACGAAATCCAGTTCGATGTCCGGGCGATCCGTATGCCCCGCGATGGCCGCGCCCGCCCCACGGCAGGGTGCGTTCATGCCCTCGACGACGAGGATCGCGCCGCCCTCGCAGAACAGTTTTGTGCCGCGCGGCAGAAACGACAGCCGTTCGATCCCCTCGACGACCAGATTGGCTCCGATCCAACGAGGATCGATGCTTGCGATCCCCAACCGCGCCGCCGCTTCAGACAGGTCCTCGGGCGAGACAATCGACACCGACCGCGTCCCGCGCATCGGCGTGCCACGCGGCAGATAGGGCACGCGCGCATCCGCCGTCATGGTCCAGCCGCGATGGCGCGAGCCTTCGATGCCGTCGAGCGCGAGAGTCAGGCTCGCGGCGGCGTCGGTCTGGAAACCCTTTGGGGTCGTGTCCGCAGTCACCAACGTCGCGACAATGCGTCCAGAGAGCTTCCGTCCCGGGATGATGTCAGGTTCCGTCATGGGCAGCAACGTCAGCTGGGTGGCCGACACTGTCAAGCCGCCAACAGTTTTTTCACGCGGGCTGAAATCTGATGCCGCAACTTGTGGAACCCGCGCGATCCCTCGCTGGTCATCCAGTTCATCTGGATGGACCGCCGTACGCCCTCGAAACTCTCATGGCCATGCCAGGAATTTTCCGAGCGCTTGAACACCAGCAGCGTGCCGTTGTCTGGCGGCACCTCGGCGACGAACGCGCCGAGGTCGGTACCGTTTTTCAGCAGCCGCAGACGGCCGCCGGGCTGCTGCCAGCCGTCGTTGAGATAGAGCAGCACCGTGATGATCTTGTCTTTGCTGTCGGTATGGATTTTGCCGTCCGTCGGGCGGCAATAGCCTCTCAAGGAGTACATCTTCGGCTTGCCGGCCAGCTCGACGTTGAACTTCTGCTCGATGGCGCGCTCGAATTCCGGCCCGTCCATGGCGTCGATCAGCGCCCGCAGCGCCGGCGTCATCGGCACCTCTTCCAGCGGATACGATCCCGCTTTCAGCGGCGGATAGTTGGTCACGACATTGGTCAGCTCGGCCGGCGGCAGAAAGCCCGGCACGACGACATAGTCATAGGGCTCGCGAACCAGGGGAGCGGCGGCCAGTTTGTCGATCTGCAGTTTGGACATCTTTGGGGGAGCCCTTTGCTGTTCTCGGCGCCCCCGATTGCGCGCTCAATCCGGCGTCAGTCCCAGCGCTACGGCCTTTGGGAGGCCTGGCGGGCAAGCCAGCGGCGCTCGATCTCGGCGGCGATCTCACTGGCAGAATCTAACGGCGGATAGGTCCAGTGTTCAATGCGGCTCAAAGTCTCCGGAAGGCTCCGCGTCGCGCCATGTCGCCGCAGCGCGGCATGGAAGCGCGTGAATTTCGCCGATCCGGGGCCGGGTTCGAAGACGTAAATCGGGCGGCCGGTGGCGCAGGCCTCGCCGGTCATGTTGACGCTGTCGCCGGTGACGACGAAGAGGTCGGCATGGGCCAGAAAATCGGGATACGGATTTTGCCCCGTCCCGTGCCAGACCAGCGATGGCCTTTCCCCTGCCGCCGCTTTGACCGCCGCCAGCATGGCCGGAGGCGTGCGCCGCGACGCGCTGATGAGGAAACTACCCGTATGCTGAGCAAGACTGGCGATGGAGCTGGCAAGCCGCGCGATGGTTACATCGTCAAAGACATGACTACCGCTCGGTCCACCCAGAATAAGCGCAACGCGGGGGGCCGGCAGCGCGGCGATCTGCTCGGGCAGATGCTTACGCAACTCAGCCAGGCGCGATGTGGTGAAACTGTGCGGTGCGGTGAGCGTGGTAATGACATTCAGCCCACGCCGTGTGTCGTGCTCGGGCACCCAGATGACATCGGCCGTACGCGGACCGGTCTTGGGGTCTTGCAGCACGATGCCGAAGGTGCGGATGCCCGCTTTGCGCAAAACCGCGCGAAAATAAGGGATGCTGAGCCGTCCCGTGGCCATCAGGACGTCGGGATAGGGCGGGGCGAACGGGCTGCCCGGCGTGCCTAGCCGCTCGCGCGGATCGACTGGCCCATAGGGCGAGAGCATCCGGAACGGTTCGCGCGGCGACACGTGTTTGAGGTTGTAAGCGAGGCCGAGCGCGTCCGCCACGCCCTTGACCTGCACGTCCATGCCGACCTTGCCGTCGGTGATCAGCCAGGCGGAGCGGCCGGCAAGTGGACGGGTCACAATCAAAAACCAACGGCCGTTTCGTAGGGGCGACCCGTGGGTCGCCCTCTAACAACGTGCATGCTGCCCGAGGGCGACCCACGGGTCGCCCCTACGAAACGGCCGTTGGTTTTTGATTGTGACCCGTCCACTTGCCGGCCGCTCCGCCTGGCTGATCACCGACGGCAAGGTCGGCATGGACGTG
>JANMVX010000298.1:0-10832 GCA_031393505.1 Hyphomicrobiaceae bacterium
GGGGGGGGGGGGGGGTTTATTTTGGTTTCAAAAACCAGCCCCCTTTCGGTTGGGGCGCCCGGGGGGTCGTCCTCAACGGGCTGGCGCGGGGCCGGGGGGCGCCCCTGGGGCCGCCCCTACGCGGCAGTCGCCGATGCAACACAATAGCGGAGGCTCAATCGACGCGCTATGTCATCCGGAAAACACGGAATGGAGCACTCACATGATCAAAGCCTATGGCAGCAGCACCTCCGGCAATTGCTGGAAGGTCGCGACCGTCCTGACCCTCACGGCGACGCCATTCCAGTGGATCGAGATCGACTCCAACGCCGGCCAGACGCGCACGCCGGAGTACCTTGCGCTGAACCCAAATGGCAAAGTCCCCATCGTGCAGCTGGGCGACGGGGCCGTGATCACCGAATCCAACGCCATCCTCGCCCATTTCGGCGAAGGCACCCGCCTGCTCCCCGCTCCGGGCCTTCCCCGCACCCGCGTCATGGAATGGCTGTTCTTCGAGCAGTATAGCCACGAGCCCTATGTGGCCGTGGCCCGCAATTGGATCGCCTATCGCGGCGAAAAAGAGAAGCATGCGGCAAAATTACCCGACATCTGGGAGCGCGGCCATAAAGCCCTGGCCGTCATGGAACAGCGGCTCGCCAAGGGTCCGTACCTGGCCGGCGACCAACTCAGCATTGCCGATATTGCGCTCTATGCTTATACGCACAGGGCCGAGGAAGGGGAGTTCGATCTCGCCCGCTATCCCGGCCTCCGGGGGTGGCTGGCGCGTGTCGCCGCCGAGCCCGGATTGACGAACATCGCACCTGCAAAGAAGGCCGCCTCATGAAAATCCTGACCATCGGCAGCGCGCTCATCGACACCATCGCCGTCATCGCCAGCGAGCGCATCGAGCGGATGGTCATGCGCAATGCCGATACCTCGTTCCTGCTGCTGGAAGAGGGGCGCAAGAGCGAGGCGCAGGAGGTGTCCACGCACTGCGGCGGCGGCGCGATCAATACCGCCGTCGGCATGGCGCGGCTCGGGCACGACGTCGCCGCTCTGGTCAAGGTGGGGCAAGACGAGCGGGCCGAAACCATCATGGCGCGGCTGAAGGGCGAAGGCGTGTCCACGCGGTACATCGCCCGCGATGGCCGCGCCCCAACCGGCGCATCGGTGCTGATTTCGGCCCATGACCGCAATGCCGCGATCTTCACGTTCCGCGGCGCCAACACGCTGCTGGAGCCGAAAGACCTCACCAAGGACGCGTTTGCCACGGGGCTAGTCTACATCTCCAGCCTCTCGAACGAATCCGCCAACTGCTTCCCCGTGATCGTCCAAAAAGCCAAGGCCGAGGGCGCGCTGGTGGCGACCAATCCGGGCATCCGGCAACTGTCGTCCAAGCAGGGCGATTTCCGCGCCAGCCTGGCCAAGATCGACATTCTCGCCATCAACCGCGTCGAAGCGGGCGCGCTCATTCCCTGGCTGGTCGCCAGCTATGGCGAAGGCGGCCCCGAATTGCCGGTCGACAAGGGGGGCGAATTGCCAGAAATGGCCAAGACCGGCCTCTCGGGCGGCGGTTTCGCCATGACGCTGCTTTCGTTCTTCCGCGCCATGCACGAGCTGGGGCCGAAGTGGATCCTGGTCAGCGATGGCAAGAACGGGGCCTATCTGGGCAACAAGAAAAATCTCATCCACTGCCCGGCCCAGGTGGTCAAAGTCGCCGGCACGGCCGGAGCGGGCGACGCGCTGGCCTCCACCTTCGCCTCGTTCATCGCGGAAGGGGCCTCGCCCGAGGATGCGGTCCGAGCCGGTGTCATCAATTCAGGTTCCGTCATCACTGTGGTTGATACGCAGTCGGGCCTGCTGAAACGCGAGGCGCTGAACGAGCAACTGGTGAAAGCGCGCAAGACCCTCCCGATCCGGACCTGGAAGCTGTAGGTCGGGCAGGCACCTACTTTCCCTCTCCCCCGCGAGTCGCGGGGGAGAGGGACCTGCAGAGACAAACTGCCGGTTTGACGGGCGGAAAGTTCTGCTACCATCGGCGCTTACAGAGTTTCCGCGTGGGGCCGCCGTATGTCGATTGCCATGAAAGCCTTGGTCACCATTGGCATGATGCTGGTGGTGCTGTTTCTCGCCGTCGCGGCGACGGCGGTGGTGTTGGGCTGGTACTACGCCGGCCTTGGCTGGCTGCTGGCGTTCGTGCTGCTGTTGCTGGCGGCGGCTGTATTGCCCGTGATGACGGGAAAATTGGGCTCAAAGCCGAATCCAGCGCGGTCCTACGATGAGGCGCTGACACGATTCCGCGCGATGACCGCCCGCCCCGAGGCGCCGATCCACGAACGCTGCGTGCCGCAACTGATGGTGCACGGCGCGCCCACCGAAAAGGTCTATGTGCTTTTGCACGGTCTCTCCAATTGCCCCTATTCCTTCCACCAGTGGGCACCCGAACTCCACGCCGCCGGCCACAGCGTGTTGATCCCGCGTTTGCCCCACAACGGCCATGCCGACAACACGACCGACGCGCTCCGTTTCACGACCGCGCGCGAGCTCGCCAAATTCTGCGACAGCTGCATCGACATCGCCTCGGCGCTGGGCCACGAGGTGATCGTGGTGGGCATCTCCGGCGGCGGCATTCTCACAGGCTGGATCGCGCAGAACCGTCCCGAAGTGCGCCGCGCCGTGCTGGTGGCCCCCGCTTTTGGCCTCGCCGAATTCGGCATCTGGAGCAACGCCTTCCTGCTGCGGCTGGCGCTGCTGTTGCCCAACATGTCGATCTGGAAAGACCCGATCCTGCGTTACCGCAGCCCCAGCCGCCCGCACAGCTACAAGCGCCAGTCCAGCCACGGCACCGGAGAGTTCCTACGGTTGGGATTGGCCGTGCGTCGGCAGGCCCGCAAGGACAAGCCGGCCGCCGGCTCGATCGTGATCGTGACCAACGGGGCGGACGACAGCGTCGACCATTACATGACTTTCGAGACGGCGGAAATCTGGGAACGCGATGGCGCCGACGTGCTGCGCTACCAGTTCGACAAGGCCGCGAACCTGCCGCACGAGATGATCGATCCGACCGAACCGGGCGCGCTGCCGGCGCTGGTCTATCCGACGCTCACGGCTCTGGCCGAAACAGGTAAGCCGCCGGAGGTGTATTTGCCAACGGTGGCCGCAGGGCCAGCCGCGTAGAGGCGAGACAAGTCTCGCCCCTACGCTGCACCGTTCATCAAATCTAGCGCACGCAACGTCGTTGACTTGGCCTGCGACCCCACACTATAAGCGGCACTTCGAATTCTGGCGGGGTCTTTGGACCTTGGCGCCATTGCGCGCGCCGGGATCAGACAATTCTCTCGCATTTTCTGGAGACGTCCCGTGAAGAGACCCTTTCAACCGAGCCGCATCGTGCGCAAGCGCCGCCACGGTTTTCGCGCCCGTATGTCCACCGTTGGCGGACGGCTTGTGCTGGCGCGCCGTCGCGCTCGGGGCCGCAAGAAGCTGTCGGCTTAGTCTGATCTGCCAGCTCGTGGCCGTCGGCGACGTATTCGGTCTGCCATGCAACTGACAACCATCAAACGCCGTGCACACTTTTTGCGTGTGCGCGGCGGTTCGCGTTGGGCGTGTCCTAGTTTTGCTCTCGAGTGCCGGTCGAGGCCTGCTGACCTCGCTGATGCAAAGGACAATCCTCTGACCACTCCCGTCCCCCGCTTCGGCTTCACGGTCACCAAAAAGCTCGGCAACGCGGTGGTGCGCAACCGCATCAAGCGGCGTCTGCGCGAGGCCGTGCGGCACTCTGCCAGCCCTTACGCCCAGCCAGATCATGATTATGTGTTGATCGCGCGCGACGCGGCGCTTAGACGAACCTTTGCTGATCTTGTCACCGATCTGCAGACGGCGTTGCAGCGTGTTCACGCCAAAGGCGGCCCAATCCAGGGCGCGCCCCGTAAGACTACGCGTTCCGGGCCTTTGCGCGCGGATGCCGCAACCGGTTCCCCAAAGCCCCGCACACCCGCCTCGGACTGAGAGAGACATGGAAGATAAGCAGAACCAGAATTTCATGCTCGCCGTGGTGCTGTCCATGCTGGTGGTGGCGGCTTGGTCCTATTTCGTCGCCTGGCCGCGCGCCCATCAGGAGCAGCTGCGCCGCGAGATGGAGGCCAAGCAGGCCGCCGAGCAGAGCCAGACGGTTGCGCCCCCTGCGGGGACGGCGGCAACCGGACAGGCGCCAGCGACAGGAGCCGCCGCAACAGCTGGGTCCGTGCCGACGCCCGCCATATTCGTGAGCCGCTCGGCCGCGCTTGAGGCCAGTCCACGGGTGGCGATCGACGCGCCAGCGGTGACCGGATCGATTTCGCTGAAAGGCGCGCGCTTCGACGACGTTGTCTTGAAAAACTACCATGAGACCGTCGACCCCAAGAGCCCCAATGTCATCCTGCTGTCGCCGCAGGGCTTCAAGGACGGCTATCACGCCGACTTTGAATGGCAGGATGCGGACGGCAAACCCCTGGTTGGCGTGCAGACGGTTTGGCAGGCCCCCGTGGGCGCCAAACTCACCGCCACCACGCCTGTCACGCTCAGCGCTGATCTCGGCAGTGGGCTGACGATCAAGCGCACGGTCGCCATCGACGACCACTACATGTTTTCGATCAAGGATGAGATTGCCAACGCCTCCGGCAAGGATGTGGCGTTGAAGCCTGCGGCTTCGCTGTCGCGGCATGGCGAACCGGTTGTGCTGAACCAGTCCTTCGAGGGCTTCGTCAGCGGTTCGCCGATCGTGCGCGTACAACAGACCTATTACAGCGCCCTCAAGAGCGCCGCGGGTCCTGATTGGAAAGATACCGGCGGATGGCTTGGTTTCACCGACAAATACTGGGCCGCGACGCTGATTCCGCCGCAGGATATCGCCTACGAGGGCAACCTGTCCCGCTCGGGCGATGCGCTGCCTACCTACAAGACTGGCTACGCCGCGCAGGCGCCGGTCACCATCGCGGCCGGCCAGACCAAGACCGTTGAGAGCCGCCTGTTCGCGGGCGCCAAGGAGGTCGAGACCATCGCAGCCTACGAGGCCAAGGGTCTGCCGCTGCTCAGCTACATGATCGATTGGGGCTGGTTCTGGTACATCACCAAGCCGATGTTCTACCTCATCGACTATCTCTACAAAGGCGTCGGCGCCTTCTGGGCCGCCATGCTGCTGGTGACGGTGATCGTGAAAGGCGCCTTCTACCCGCTCGCCAACATGTCGTTCTCGTCCATGGCGAAAATGAAGAAGCTGCAGCCCGAGATGGCCAAGATCCAGGAGCGCTTCAAGGACGACAAGGTGCGCCAGCAGCAGGCCACCATGGAGCTGTACAAGACGCAAGGCGTCAACCCGATGATCGGTTGCGTGCCGGTGCTGCTGCAAATCCCAGTGTTCTTTGCTCTGTACAAGGTGCTCTACACCACGCTGGAAATGCGCCATCAGCCCTTCGTGGGCTGGGTGCACGATCTGTCGGCGCCCGATCCGAGCAACCTGTTCAACCTATTCGGCTTGCTGCCGTTCCACGTCCCCGACAGCATTCCCTATCTGCACCTCGGCGTCTGGCCGATCATCATGGGCATCACCATGTGGCTGCAGATGAAGCTGAACCCGCCGCCCCCCGATCCGGTGCAGGCGCGCATGTTCACCTTCATGCCGATCATCTTCACCTTCATGCTCGGCACCATGCCGGCGGGGCTGGTGATCTACTGGGCCTGGAACAACTCGCTGACCATTCTGCAGCAGTCGATGATCATGTCGCGCCAAGGCGTGAAGGTGGAAATCTTCGACAACATCAAGAAGAGTTTTGGCGAGGGCGCTGGAATGATCCGCAAGCTGTTCGGCGGCGGCCCGCCTCCAGCGTTATGAGCACCGCGGCGGCGCCGTTCAAGACCGGTGAGTTGAAGCGCGGCGAGCAGCTGTTCCGCTGCACCTTCACGTTCGTGAAGGGCGTTGTCGCGCTCGAGCACCTGCCGCCCATGGACGCGCCCGAGATCGCGTTCGCCGGCCGCTCGAACGTGGGCAAATCCAGCCTGATCAATGCGCTGACCGGCCACGGCAAACTTGCGCGCACGTCTAACACGCCCGGCCGCACGCAAGAACTGAACTACTTCAGCCACGCGGAAAAGGCCTTCTACATTGTAGACATGCCCGGCTACGGCTATGCTGAGGCGCCCAAGGCCAAGGTCGAGGCCTGGACGCTGCTGATCAAGGATTACTTACGCGGACGCCGCACGCTGAAACGCGTGTTCGTGCTGATCGACAGCCGCCACGGCATCAAATCAACCGACGACGAGATTCTGAACCTGCTCGACGAGTCCGCCGTGTCCTACCAGATCGTGATGACCAAGGCCGATAAGCCGAACGCATCCGAGATGGCGAAGGTGCGCGAGGCAACGGCCGCGCTGATCGCCAAACGCCCCGCAGCCTTTCCGCTGCTGTTGGAAACCAGCTCGGTCGCCGGTGACGGTCTGCCGGAGTTGCGCGCAGCGATCGCCGGGTGCTTGTAGGGCGGCGGCTTTTTTTCCTCTCCCCAAAAATGGGGGAGAGGAGAAAATCAGACCACGCCGCTCGCCTGCTCAAAACATGATCAGACTAGCTTAAAACGGATTTTGCCCGCGCCGCAGCAACAAAGTAGTTCACGTCGGTATCCGAACTCAGCGACCAGCCCTGTCCCAGCGGGTTGAAGATCATCCCGCGCTCGATCGCCACCGCGAAGCCGGCGCCGCCCAGATGGCCGGAGAGTTCCGTCGGCGTCACGAACCGCTGCCAGTCGTGGGTGCCGGGCGGCAACCAGCGCAGCACATACTCTGCGCCGACGATGGCCAGCGCGAAGGATTTCAGCGTGCGGTTGATGGTCGAGACGATCAGCAGCCCGCCCGGCGCGACAAGAGCCGTGCACGTCTTGAGGAACGCGCCGACATCGGGCACGTGTTCGACCACCTCCAGGCACAGCACCAGATCGAACGTCTCGCGCGCCGCAACCAGCGCCTCGGTGCGCGTGTTGCGATAGTCGATGGCGAGGCCCGAACCCTGCGCATGCGTTTTGGCGGCAGCGATAAGCTCCGCGCCCGGATCGATGCCCGTCACGCGTGCGCCCATGCGGGCCATGGGTTCAGAAACCAACCCGGCGGCGCAACCGATGTCGAGCACGCTCAGGCCAGCGAGCGCGCGCATGGACTTGGCGTCGCGGGAAAAATGCCGGCAGGCCTCAGCGCGGATGAACCCCAGGCGGGTCGGCGCGATTTCGTGCAGGGGCCGCATGCGCCCCTTCGGATCCCACCAGTCGCTGGCGAGCTGACGGAAGCGGGCGACCTGATCGGGATCGAGAGTGGCGCTGGGCGAAGCGGTGTCGGATGTGGTCATGGCCACCATGGTGGGGGCAACACGGCACCTGTCAAGCGGCGGGACAACCGCCAGTCAAGAAAAAAGGGACGCCCACGGAGGCCGTCCCTTTGCTGATACGGCAAAACGGGAAACGAACCGCAGGATCAGTTGCAAATGCGCTGCTGATACGCCTGCTTGGTCTTGTGGCAGAACAAATCGCCATAATTACCGGGATGGCATTCCTCGACCCAGCGGTACTTCACTGGCCCAAGGTAGCAGGCGGGCTGATAGCCAACATCGTTATAGTCATTGTAATCATTGTAGCCGCCGCCAAAGTAGACTTGCGGTCCGAGACGGCGATGGTCGCGGCGATGCGCATTCAACAGAATGCCGCCGATGATCAGGCCGGCGCCAATGCCAATGGCCAAGCCCGCGCCGTTGTCGCGCGCGCTCGCCGGCGCCACATTTAGGCTGGATGCTGTGAGCGACAGGGCAAGCGCCCCGGTCGTCGCCAATTTCGCAAGAGTTGTCATTCTGGACCCCCTAATACGGTCGCTGCAATTTCGGTACAGGCGCTGCTGAAGCGCCCGAGGCAGGACCCACGTCCCGCCAGCCTCGCAAATACTAAGCCAACGAACCTGAACCTCGTATGAACGCCTCGATTGCGCCGGGATCGGGGTGCCATGCCGGCCAAACCACGGCGGAAAGTGGGCGTTCGCCCCTGTAAAATCACTCGATGGGGTCGAGCACCGGTCCAACGGGATCGGCGACCCGGTAGAGGACGTAGCCCGAAATCGGCACGCCATCGCTGTAGCGGCTGAGGGTTTCGAGCCTGGTTACCGAGCGAAAATGCTGCTGCAACAGAGCCAGGTCGGCGCGCCGGGCGAGTTCGACGTAAAGCCCGGGCGTCTGCAGCAGCGCCGGGTTCGGAGCCGGCATGTTCACATAGCGGATGCGCTCGTTGAGCTGCAGGACCGGAACGGCGGCCGGCTCCCGGAACGCCAGCTGACCCGTGGTGGCGTAGCTGGAGGTGGCAATCCATTGCGCGCCGGCGGCCAACCGATGCGCCTCGACGGCGCGTCCAAAATCGGCCCAACCCTGCATCTGTCCGGTCGGGTCTTTCTCATCCGACAGATGCACGATCGGGCGCAGAACATTCAGATAGAGCAACCCCGTGAATGCAAATCCCAGCGGCAAGGCCATGCGCCGCAGCCGGACGCCATGCACGCCGAAGGCGGCCGGCATCCGGCTGACGCCAAGCGCGGCGAGCAGGCCGAGCGCCGGATAGATCGGGGCCGGCCAGTTGGGCTGAACGCGGTTGTGCAGGCTGTGCACGAGCAGATACAGCGCGAAGGGCAGCAGCGAGGCCAGCAGCAGGAACTCCGCCGACTGACGGTCCTTCCGCGCCACGGTCACAGCCGCCCAGATCCCGATCCCGGCCAGGATCGCAATCGCGGGGCTGAGCAGCCCGACCATGGCCCCCAACAGCTCGCCGAGGTAGCGCAGCGTCAGCTCATGACCCGCGGCGACGCGGCCGAACTGCTTGGTGAAGGAGGCCCAGTGATGCGCCTGATTCCAGACGATAACCGGCACAGTGCAGGCCAGGGCGATGGCCCCGCCGGCCCACAACTGCCAGCTGCGGATGTGCCGCCAAAGCTGCCCCGACCCCAGCAGCCACAGCACGATCCCGGCGCCGGCAAACAGGTTCGTGTACTTTGAAATCAGCCCCAGCCCCGCGAACAGGCCCACCGCCAGCCACCAGTCCGCCCGCCCGCCGCGCCACAGCTCGGCGACCGCCCAACTGGTCAGCCCCCAGAACAGGACCGAGGGCGTATCGGGCGTCATGATCACACCGCCAACCGCCAACAAGGGAATGGCCAAGCCGATCCAGCAGGCGCGCGTTGCGATCACCGGTCCGAACAGCAGACCGGCGGTGCGCCAAGTCAACAGCGTTCCCGCCAGCGGCGCCAACACCGCCACGAACCGAACGCCCAGAGTGGTGTCGCCAGCGATGTGCTGGCCCAGCCAGATCATCCAGCCGGCCATCGGCGGGTGATCGAGATAGCTCAGCGCCGGCCCCAGGCCCCAGAGCCGGTAGTAGGACTCGTCGTCCGTGAACCCGGCCGAGGCGGCGATCCACAGGCGCAGGGCGCACAGCGCCAGGCTTGCGATGACGAGCGTGCGGGGCGGCATGGTCAGGCCCTGCGCCAGGTCAACACGGAACTCGCTGCATAGTTGAACACCGCCCCCATCAACGCCCCCGCCGTGCCCGCCAGCCAGACGCTGGTGCGGCTGCCGTAGAAGATCCAGCTCGCGACGCCGACGTTGGCCACCGCCCCCACCGAGCAGACGAGGCAAAACGTCAGCAGGCCGCGCACCGCCGCCCAGCCGCTCAGGCGCCGGTCGCGGTAAGTCAGCTGGTTGTTGACGAAAAAGTTCCAGACCATGGCCACATAGGTCGCCGCGATCTGCGCCGAGCCGAACGCGACCGCTCCCGTCTTCAGCAGCGATTGCAGCACGAACAGATGCACCAGCAGGCCCGAAAAGCCGACCATGGCGAACAGGATGAAGCGCATCGACAGCCAATCGCCGAACAGTTTTGACAGCACCAGCCCGGCGAACTCCACCGCCACCAGGCTGTCCAGCTTGGACTCGCCGGCGTGGCGCTCGCGGAATTGGTACGGCAACTCGACCGTGCGCAATTTGCGCGGCGAGCTGGCGATCAGGTCCAGCAGGATCTTAAAACCCTGTTCGGAGAGTTTTGGCGCGGCCTCTTCCACCACTTCGCGCCGCACCATGAAGAAGCCGCTCATGGGATCGGTCACCGCGACGCCGAGCAGCCGGCGGCTGAGCACTGTCGCAAAACTGCTGATGCCTTGGCGCGCCTTGGAGAAGCCTTCGCCGGACGCCCCGCCGCCGATGTAGCGCGAGCCCACCACCAGCTCGGCGCCGCGGTCGATCTCGGCCAGCATGGCCGGTAGCAGGGCCTCGTCGTGCTGCAGGTCGGCATCCATCACCGCCACCACCGGGGCGGACGAGGCCAGCATGCCCTCGATGCAGGCTCCGGCCAGGCCACGCCGCCCGACGCGCCGCAGACAGCGGACGTTCACGTCATCGCGGGCGATCTCGCGCAAAAGCTGCGCCGTGCCGTCCGGGCTGTTGTCATCGACATAGATGACCTCCCAGCGCTCCCCGGCCAGCGCGGTCCGCAGCCGCTCCAAGAGCACGGCCACATTTTCGCGCTCGTTAAAAGTCGGCACGATGACAGAGAGGCGCGGGGCGTCGGGCATGCGTGAAAAAGCTCGCGGGCGTTCGGGAGGGGCGGCGCTGGCCCCTGGCGTCCGGGAAATCGCCGAGGGCGTCAAGGCCGGTGTGCGGTCTGGACGCGGGCGCGCGCCCGATCAGCGCGGGCAAAGCGCCAACGCGGCATTTGATCCAGCCCGCCAAATCCCGTAAGCAGAGTGCGCCGCCGGCTTAGCTCAGTTGGTAGAGCACCTGATTTGTAATCAGGGGGTCGCAGGTTCGA
>JANMVX010000310.1:0-10107 GCA_031393505.1 Hyphomicrobiaceae bacterium
TTTGCCGGGATGTCACTGACGTTGGTCGCCGCCGGTCTGGTCGGCGAACGCGCGCCACTTGTGGCCGGGGCCATCCTGTTGGCGACCAGCTTCTTCGCCGTCGGTCTCGATGCGGTTGGCGGCGTGCCGTTCTACCGCTCCGTCCGCGCCCACGAGCGCGCGCCCATGACGGCGGTGTACCGCACCTATCTGGATATCGGTGATCTGCTGCCGAACCTGGTATTCGGGATCGTGCTGCTGTGGCTGCCGCTGGGCGGCGTGTTTGCAGCCTATGGGCTGGCGTGCGCGCTGTATGGGTGGATCTGTTGGCGCTGGTTGCCGAAGGGGATGTGAGGCGTCACCAAACCACAGCGGACAGATCAATCAGCGTGCGGTCGGCCTTGGCGTGGATGATGAGGTGTACGCGCAGTTCACTATCGTCAAAGTCGTAGAGGACGACGAAGGGCGTCTTGGCGACGTGGTAGGCGCAAATGCCAAGCAATGGATCGCTGGGGCGTTTGGGATTGGGCGCCAGAATGTTCTCGATGACGTCAACGACTCGCCTGTTCTTGTCGGCAACAACGCGGGGTCCGAAGCGAACCCCTTGAGCAAGAAGTCGGGCAAACTCGTCGCGAAAGGACTTAGAAAGTCGTACGTTCCTCATCGTTTGAACGGCGGCACGCCAAGCGGTGTCAAGACCGCATCAAGGTGGGCAATGACCTCTTCCATCGAATAGCTTCTGCCAGCCGCGAAATCGGCCTTCGACTGAGCCAACAAGCCCACTTCACGGCCCGACAGCCCCCGGATCGGCGCTGCTGACGGCTCGTCCATCTCGTCGATAATGTCGGCGACGGCCCGCACGCGCTCGTCGTCGAACGAGGCGAGCTTGCGGGTGATCGTGGCGATGGTTTCGGTTCGGGTCATGGAAGCAGACTAGCACAACGGGCGGTGCATTTGAACCCACCCCAGATTGTCCTACGTGCCTCCACCCCCTGCGGCCTCTTTGGCTTTGAGGTCCGTCGCGACACACGCTATACAGCCCGCGAACACTCCCGCCACCGGACCCATCCCGCCATGGACCAACTGCTCGGCAACTACCTCGCCGTCACGATCTTTATCGGCGTCGCGCTGGCCATTTCGATGATCCTGACCATTGTGCCGTTCCTGATCGCGATCCGGAACCCGGATCCTGAAAAAGTCTCGGCCTACGAATGCGGCTTCAACGCCTTCGACGATGCGCGCATGCAGTTCGACATCCGTTTCTACCTGGTGTCGATCCTGTTCATCATCTTCGATCTGGAGGTGGCGTTCCTGTTCCCCTGGGCGGCGGCGTTCAAGCACATGAGCGACTATGGGTTCTGGGCCATGATGGTGTTCCTGGGCCTGCTCACCATCGGCTTCATCTACGAATGGAAGAAGGGAGCCTTGGAATGGGACTGATTCTTCCAGGCCAGCCGCAGCCGGCTTTTGAGGCCCTGCGCGAAGGCGCGCCGGGGGCTTCTTTGCGCGATTCGGCTGCTGATCACGCGCTGATGGGCGTCATCAACAACGATCTGGCCGACAAGGGCTTTTTCACCACCTCGGCCGACGCACTGATCACCTGGGCGCGCACCGGCTCGCTGATGTGGATGACGTTCGGCCTGGCCTGCTGCGCCGTGGAAATGATGCAGACGGCCATGCCGCGCTATGACCTCGAGCGCTTCGGCTTTGCGCCGCGCGCCTCACCGCGCCAGTCGGACGTGATGATCGTGGCCGGTACGCTGACCAACAAAATGGCCCCGGCGCTGCGCAAAGTTTATGACCAAATGCCAGAGCCGCGCTATGTCATATCGATGGGATCGTGCGCCAACGGCGGCGGCTACTACCACTACTCCTACGCGGTGGTGCGCGGCTGCGACCGCATCGTGCCGGTGGACATCTATGTGCCGGGTTGCCCGCCGACCGCCGAGGCGCTGGTCTATGGCGTATTGATGCTGCAGCGGAAAATCCGCCGTACCGGGACCATCGCGCGTTAGGATTGCACTGGAACGGATCGTAAGGACGAGACAAGTTTCGCCCCTACGATTGAAACACCTGTTTCCACGATCGTGCCGCCCCCGGCACGTCGTTCGGCGCAGCCTCGTAGACACCCCGCGCAATCGCTCGCGTTACGCAATCGGCGGCCACCGCGCAGATCGCCGTCAAATCATCCAGCGGCTGCGCGCTGCGAGGCTGTCCGCCGGTGGCCGCTGCAAACACCGTATCGCCATCGAAGGCCGCCGCCGACAGCTGCAGCGCCCGGGCAAAACCTCCCTGCGCGACGATGGCCATACGCTTGCATTCAGCTTTGGTGAGCGCCGCGTCAGTTGCGACGACCGCCAGGGTGGTCGCCGGACCACCTTTCCAGCGCAAGTGGCGTTGCTCCGCTGTGGTATGAGCCGGCGTGCCAAGACCGCCAAATTCCGCATCCTCTTCCCAAGGCGCCGCCCAGAAGTGCGGGCCGTCGCCGATCACAGGCGAGCCCAGCGCGTTGACGGCGGCCAGGGCGCCCACCATAAAGCCTCCGGATGTGACGGCACTCGCCGATCCGAGGCCGCCGCGCAAAATCACTGTGGTCGCTCCAAAGCCCGCCCCTGAACTGCCCAATGCGAAGTCAGCAGCAGCCGTCCGCGCCGCCGCGTAAGCCAGTTCGCGATAGGGTGGATAGCGGTCCCAGGCCTTGTCGCCGCCGTTGAGCAGGTCGAATAGGATCGCGCCCGGCACAATCGGCACGCGCGCGGCGCCAACCGCAAAGCCGCGCCCCTGCTCGCGCAAATACGCCTGTACGCCACTGGCCGCATCCAGGCCGAAGGCCGAGCCGCCTGAGAGAACGATGCCGTCGATCCCAGGAACCATCATCTCGGGCGCAAGCGCCTCGGTGTCGCGGCTGCCGGGCGCGCCGCCGAACACCGAGCAAGAAGCGACGGCCGGCTTTTCAAACAGAACGACCGTCACACCGGAGCGCAAGTGCTCGTTTTGGGAGTTACCCACAGCCAAACCCGCGACGTCCGTGATCAGGTTTTTGCGCTGCGGGAGAGATTCTGTCATCGCATCGTCCTTCCGCTGAGCGCCGCGATTCGCGCTGCATTTCCAGTAGATTACGGGCCACGCGTTATCGTTTGAGTAACCTGAAAGCAGCATAAACGCGACTATTGCTGCGGTGCAATATTGCCCTAAGTCAAGGGTCGGGTGTAGAAAAGTGTGGATAATCTGTTGCGTACAATCATGATTTGGCCCAAAGTCAAGCGACTTCCTGCCGCAGTTCTCACGCTGAAACCAGCAACGCCGATCGAGTGGAGTGCATGATGAGCTTCTACGAGATTGAATCCGGGTTTTCGACGATACTGCAGGGTGCTGATCGCAAAGCTGCCGATCAGGCCGCATTCGAGCGTCTGCGCAGCAAGCTCATGGAGCTGCGCGATTGCGGGCTCGATGTCGAGCTGCCGATGGACGTGAGCGAAATATCGAGTTCGATTGGCGGCGTCCTGGCGGTGGAGCCGCGCCGTGATCGCAATAAACTCGTCTGATCGCACAGGTTTCGTTTCGTCACGAGCTGACCCGAGACATCGGGTGTCGCCGAAAGGCTCGCGGGCCGGGAAAACGTTGCTTGCGTACCCAGCCCGTTATGCTCTCGAAACGGTGTTGGCCCGCGGGATAGCCTCCTGCGGGCCAATTTCAGTTCTGCGACGCCAGATCTGGTGCACCGCAAGGCCGCTCGTCGTGGCGCAGCACGCGTGACCCAATTGCGCGCTATTTCCCCTTGCCCAAAAACGGCCCCTCGTGCTGCTCGTAGTAGACGGCCTTGCCGTTCGGCCAGCTGACCTGATAGCCGAATGCGAGATCCTTCTGCGCATCCGGTTCCAGCGTCATGTCCCAGGCCAGCAGCCCCTTCTTGTCCTCGACATCGCGCGCCGACGGCGTCGCCGTCCCAGGCAGCATGTCGACCTTGATCTCCTCGTTCAGGCTCACCGGCAGCTGGTCCAGGATGCGCACCGAAATCGGCCGGGCGTGCAGGTTTTTCACCGTCATCTTGAACGACTGCGTGTCAGTCTTGGAAGTCGAGATCAGGCCGGTTTCGCCGGCTTTACGGCCGAGATTGGCGAATTTTATGCGCACCTTGTCGTCGGTGCCAAACCCCATCTCGTGCTCTTCGCCTCCGGACAGTTGCGGAACCTCGCCACGCCCGACGAACACGCCGTCGCGGAAGAGAGCCGCTGTCCCGGGCAGCAGCAGTGTTTCGGCGTCGAGCTTGAACTTGGCGTAGAGATAGGCGGTCTCGTTGAATTTCGGCACCGCGCGCACCGACAGGACCGGCTCGATGGCGCGGATGTCGATCTGCACCCGCTTGTCGCCAACGCCGGACTTGATGCTCTGCCGGTCGGTGATGACGTACAGCGCCTGGAACGCGGTGGTGATGGTGGTGGCGCGGCGCTGCTCGACATTGGTGGCGAGATTGGCGGTCAGCACGGGTTTGGGGGCGGCGGCTGGCTCGGGCTGATCGGCGACCAAACCGTCGGTCTTGGCCTTCTCGTCCTGCCGGCTCTCGGACAGTTTCCTCAAACGACCCGAGGCGGCTCCAACAGCATCATACTCCTCACCCACGGGCGCAAAATCGACAGCCAGCGGCACCAACGGAGGAGCCGCAGTGCCGGCCTGAGGCCGTGTGGTTGAGAGGGCCAATTGCACATTGTCCCACGCCTCGCCGGTGTTTTGCGAGACGATGGCGCGGCGCACCAGGGTGAGTTTCGCGGGCGCCTTGCCGTCGCCGGTATCGAGTCGTGCATCATAGACCGGCGACCAGGCCGCGCCTGGCACCTGGTACCGCACCCGCAGCGTCGCCTCGATAGGGGCGGCGGCGCTGACGTGGATCTGCAACTCGGTCTTCTGTTGCCCGGCGTCCGGCTGCTGGTTGAGCTGATTCTGCAGATCCTGGATCTTCTTGGCGTTGTCGCGCTGGGCTAACTGCGCCTCGGCGATAATCTTGTTGGCGGCGCCGATACGCTCGCCGATCAGCGTCGTGAGCGCGCCCCAATCGGGCTCGGACGACGGCCCCGATCCCGACGCGATCGGGCGCGTTGGCAGGTTGATCAAATTCGTCACCAGCTGCTTTTGCAGGTTCGCCGCCTCGATGGTCGCCTGCAACGCCGCCTGCTTGTCGTTCAGCGCCTGGATGGCGTCCTCGATTTTCTTGCGCGCGTCCTCGGTCGCTGCGTTGGAGGCGTCCTCGGACGGAAAGAACGTGCGCGCATCAACCGAGCCGATCTCCACCTTGGCGTCGGCCTCGCCCTGGATGCGCACGCTGTCGCTGATCAGCGAGCCAGGCAGATCGCGCAGGGTCACGGTTTGGTCGCCGGCGGCGAGAAGAACTTTCAGCACCCGCGTGATCTCGGCGCTTTCGGGAAAGACCGTGACGGCGTCGATGCTGCTCGACGCTTTGATGTCGGCGGAAAAAGCGGCGGTCGGCAGCAGCGCAAGCAGGGCGAGGGCGATGAGGCGCATCGTCGGGGGACTCCGTGGGGGGGCGGGGATGCGGAAAAGCGGCGGGAGCAACCGCTGGCATAGGAAATGGGCGGAATGTAAGGCGGGCTTTCCTCGCCCTGGAAAGCGGGGGAGAGGAGGGCTCTGTCGTCTCCTCTCCCCCAACTTTGGGGGAGAGGATGTCGCCCGAAAGCGCCTTAGCGCTGAGGACTCAGCGACAGGTGAGGGGCAGCCGCTTGCTCCGTACAGGTGGTGAGAGGGGTACGGAGCAAGCGGTTGCCCCTCACCGACCGCGTGGCTCTTGCCTCCCAAAGGTCGGCTGCCCATTTACTTTTGCGCCTCCGCGCAGGTGACGCGGTCTCCTCTCCCCCGGAAAGCGGGGGAGAGGAGAATAAAGGCGTCCTAGATCGGTTGCCCCTCGACCTTGCGGGCGAGTTCGTCGATCTGGCTGTCCAGGTTGGCGGCGGTCGGGTTGATGGCTTTGAGACGCCGCAGCGCCTTCAGGGCCAGCTTGTCGCGGCCGAGCTCGCGCAGGATACCGCTGAGCGCTTCCAGGGCGTCAAAGTGGCGGGGATCGATGGCCAGCACGTGGCCGAGGTCGGCGAGCGCGTCCTGGACGCGTTGCTCGGAGAAATCCAGGCCGGCGCGGCGGTTCCAGACTTCGGCAGCGTCCGGGGCAAGGCGGGCCGCGGCCTCCAGCAGCTGGCGGCGCACGTCGGGATCGGAACCGAGCGCGGCCTGCGCGTCGCGGTCGAGCAAGAGGTCGATGGTGGGGCTGCCGGATTGACGCCACAGCCCCCGGATGTCGGCGCGGAGCGACGTCGCCTCGACATCGTCAGTGGCCTTGGCGAGTTTGTCGTAGAGGGCGCCCAGCGCTTTTTCGCGCTGCTCGGGCGACTGGATCGCGTCGACGGGGGCGGGCGGCAGGATGTGGCCGCCGTCGCGATTCGACGGGGCAGCGCCCGGTTCCGCCAGACTTGGAGAGGCCGGACAAAACGCCAAAAACCCGCAGGCGACGAGCCAGGCGGGCAGGGAGCGATGTGTGTTAAGCATGATCATGGCGCCAAGCTAGCGCGGCCAATTATGGCCGTCAAAGCGCGGATTGTACCCTCCGCGCGCCAAAACGGGCCGGCGACTAGCCCTGGCGAGCCTTGAAGCGGCGCATGGTCTTGTTGATGACATAGAGCCGGCCGCGGCGGCGCACCACGCGGTTGTCGCGATGGCGCTTGCGCAGGGACTTGATGGAGTTTCTGACTTTCATGGCGATAACCCAATAGTTTTCTGTATCACCGAACCCGGGTCATCCCGGCCGGCGTCCAAGCAGCAAGCTCACTTGGTGTCTGAAGCCGTCGAGTGGTATGCGAGCCGCCCCGCCCTGTCAACGTGAAGTGTCGCCGTGAGCGCTCAGCTGTGCCGTCATTGTTGCGAACTAACGCCCGCAGGCGAGGGGCCGTGCGCCGCTTGCGGCTCGGAATGGCTGGTGCAACACGACGAACTCACCACCCTCGACATCGCCCATATCGACTGCGACGCCTTCTACGCCTCGGTGGAAAAGCGCGACCGGCCGCGGCTGAAGGAGCTGCCGGTGATCGTCGGCCATGCCGGCGGGCGGGGGGTGGTGACGACGGCCTGTTACGTGGCACGGCAATTTGGCGTGCGCTCGGCCATGCCAATGTTCCGGGCGCTGGAACTGTGTCCGAAGGCCACCGTCATCCAACCTGACATGGCGAAGTACAAGCGCGTCGGCTACCAGATCCGCGATATCATGCGCGGGGCGACCGAGGTGATCGAGCCGGTGTCGCTGGACGAGGCCTATCTCGATCTGACGGACGCGCACCGCATCGGGACGGGGACGCCAGCCGAGGCGCTGGCCAGAATCGCGCGCGATGTTGAGATCGAAGTCGGCATCACGGTGTCGATCGGGCTGGCTCCGAACAAGCTCTTGGCGAAACTCGCCTCCGAACGCGACAAGCCGCGCGGCTTTTCGGTGATCGGGCGCGGCGAAGCCTATGATTTCCTGAGCGCGCTGCCGGTGGGGAAAATCAACGGCGTCGGCCCGGCCACGGCGGCGCGGCTGGAGGCGGGCGGCATCGTCAGCATCGGGGACTTGCAGCAGCTGACCGAGAGCGAACTGCTGGTGCGCTTCGGTCGCTTTGGGCGCCGGCTGGCGCAATTTGCGCTGGGCGAAGATACGCGCGCCGTGACGCCCGACCGCGAGACCAAAAGCATTTCGGCCGAGGATACGTTTCGGCGCGACAAATCGAAGGCGGCCGATCTGCTAGCCGAGGCGCAGCCGCTGGCCGAGCGGGTGGCGGGACAGCTGGTCAAGAACGGGTTGGCGGCGGGGACCGTGGTGGTGAAGCTGAAAACGGCAAAATTCGCCCTGCTGACGCGCAGCCGGAAACTGGCCGTGCCGACACAAAAAACCTCCGTGCTGTTCGAGGCCGCCCGCCCGCTGATCGAACGCGAGGCGGACGGCCGGATGTTCCGGCTGATCGGGATCGGCGCGGACCGGCTGGTGCCGGCCGAGGAGGCCGATCCGCCGGATTTGTTTGGGTGATGGGCGGGAATACGGGGCGAAAATACGGTGCCAGAAATACGGGGACAGTATACCTATTTCCCGACGGTTCTCAGGACATCTCCTCTGGCGCCATGAAATAGGTATGCTGTCCCCGTATTTCTGGTTCCGTATTTCCCCTTGACCGGAAATGCAGGGACAGTACACTTATTCCATGACCCGTCTTGCCCGCATCGTCATTCCTGAGATCGCCCACCACGTCACGCAGCGGGGCAACCGGGGGCTGCCGGTGTTCCTGAACGATGGCGACTACGACCGGTATCGCGACCTGGTCGCCGAGGGCTGCGCCAAGGCCAGCGTCGAGGTGCTGGCCTGGTGCCTGATGCCGAACCACGTTCATTTGGTCATGGTGCCGTCCGATGCCGGTGGACTCAGGCGCGCGCTGGCCGAAGCGCACCGGCGCTACACCACCATCGTCAACAAGCGCGAGGACTGGCGCGGCCATCTGTGGCAGGAGCGCTTCCATTCCTTCCCAATGGACGACGCGCATCTGTTGGATGCGGTGCGCTATGTCGAACTCAATCCCGTGCGGGCCAAATTGGTTGCGACGCCGGAGGACTGGACGTGGTCAAGCGCGCGCGCCCATGTCGGCCGGCGCGCCGACGCGCTGATTGCGCGCAAGCGGCCGGCCGAGCTGGAAGGCGTCGGTCCGTGGGCGGCGTTTCTGGCCGCAGGGCTGGCCGACGACAGCGCCGAGCGGCTGCGTCAGCACGCACGCACCGGGCGCCCGCTCGGGCACGCAAGTTTCGTGGCGCGGCTGGAAGCGTTGGCGGGTCGGCCGCTGGCCAAGAAAAAGCCGGGGCGGCCGAAGATGGCGGCTGCGACGGAGTAATGCGCAGGCTACGCAGGCTAAAAATACGGGGACAGTATACCTATTTCTCGACGGTCTTCAGGGCTTCGCTGACGGCGCCATGAAATAGGTATACTGTCCCCGTATTTCTGGAGGCGCCATGACCTACGATGAGCTGCGGATGTGGTCCAAGCGCGCCGCTGATTGGGCGCATGCGTATCATACCAGCTTGCGCGACCGCGCGGTGCGCGCGCCGCTGCAACGCGGAGCCATCGCGGCGCAGCTCGCCGCCGCCCCGCCGGAAGCGCCCGAGCCGATGGCAACCATCTTCGCCGATTTTGATCGCATCGTGCCGGCTGGCATGACGCATTGGCAGCATCCGCGCTTCTTCGCCTATTTCCCCGGCAACGCCGCCCCAGCCTCGATGCTGGCCGAGCAGCTGGCCAACGCTATGGGCGCGCAGGCCATGCTGTGGCAGACCGCCCCGGCCGCGACTGAAATCGAGCAGGTGATGGTGGATTGGTTGCGCCAGGCGCTGGGGCTGCCGGTGGGCTTTCGTGGAACCATCCACGACAGCGCCACCACGGCGACGCTCGCGGCGGTGCTGACCATGCGCGAGGCGGCGCTCGGCTGGCAGGGGCTGGAGCAGGGGCTCGCGGGGCAGCCGCGCTTGCGGATTTACGCCAGCGCCGAGACGCATTCGTCCGTGGACAAAGCGGTGCGCGTGGCCGGCATCGGGCAGGCCAACCTGGTCAAGATCGCGACCGACGCGCAGCACGCCATGCGGCCTGAGGCGCTCGCCAAGGCCATCGCGGACGATAAGGCCGCGGGGCATCGGCCGGCCGGCGTGGTGCTGGTGGCGGGCGGCACCTCGATCGGCGCGTTCGACAAGATAGGGCCGTGTATCGCCGTCGCCAAGGCGGCAGGGCTGCCGGTGCATGTGGACGCGGCCTGGGCGGGGTCGGCCATGATCTGTCCAGAGTTCCGTGTGCACTGGGCGGGCGTGGAGGCGGCCGACAGCATCGTGTACAATCCGCACAAGTGGCTCGGCGCGCAGTTCGATTGCTCGGTGCAGTTTTTGCGCGATCCCGCCCCGCAGATCCGCACGCTGGGACTGCGTCCGGCCTATCTGCAGACTTCCGGGACGGATGACGTCGTCAATTTCAACGAATGGACGGTGCCGCTTGGCCGGCGGTTCCGGGCGCTAAAACTGTGGTTTCTGCTCAGGGCGCACGGGCTCGAGGATCTGCGCCGCCGCATCCGC
>JANMVX010000321.1:0-12074 GCA_031393505.1 Hyphomicrobiaceae bacterium
ATCATGTTGTCGACCAATCATCTCGGTAGCGCCGAAGCGCCGAAGGTTCATCCGGTGGTCGCGTCCGCCGCGCGCGAGCTTCTGAACAAGTCGGAAAACGAGCGCTCGGGCGTCGTCTCCACCGCCATGAGTTTTCTCGGCCTCTACCGTGATCCGGTCATCGCCGCCAACACGTCCCGGTCGGATTGGCGCGTGGCCGATCTGGTCGCCGCCGAGAGGCCGGTCTCGCTCTATCTCGTCGTTCCGCCATCGGACATTTCGCGCACAAGGCCACTCATGCGCCTGATCCTCAATCAGATCGGCCGCCGTCTCACCGAGAACCTCGACCATGTCGATGGCCAGCACCGCAAGCACCAGCTCCTCTTGATGCACGACGAGTTCCCGGCTCTCGGGCGGCTCGATTTCTTCGAGTCGGCTTTGGCGTTCCTGGCCGGCTATGGCGTTCGCGCCTTCCTGGTTGCCCAGTCCCTGCACCAGATCGACAAGGCCTATGGGGCGAACCATGCCATTCTCGATAATTGTCACGTGCGCGTTGCGTTCGCGCCCAACGACGAGCGCACCGCCAAGCGGCTGTCCGATGCGCTCGGCACCGCGACCCAGCTGCGCGAACAGCGCAACCTCTCCGGCAATCGCAGCGCCGCCTGGCTCTCGCACACGTCGATTTCGGAGCACCAGACGCCGCGCCCCTTGCTGACGCCCGGCGAGGTGCTGCAGTTGCCGAAGGACGATGCACTGGTGTTGGTGTCCGGGGTGCCGCCAATCCGGGCGAAGAAACTGAAATATTTCGAGGCCGCCAATTTCCAAGCGCGGCGGCTGCCAGCACCTACGCCGGCCGCTGGCCCATTCGTCGATTCCCCACCCGCCCGCGCTGATCACTGGACAGGCAGCACACGCACGACCGACCCACGACTTGAGCAGGTCTGGTCGGAGATGGTAACGACGCAATCCGGCGACGAGGAACGCCTGCGGGCTCGCGCCCTTGTCAAGCCAGGTGCGAAAAAGAAGGCGGACAGAGCGGCCGATTTACCGCTCTTCGCCGCGCGGACGGCCGATCGGGGCGTGACAATCCCACCGAATGCCGGCGAAGCGACGGCTGCGGAGACCGCGCTGGGTCAGGTCATACAGTTCGGAGGATTGAAAGTCTGACGCACAATCTCAAGAACCGCTGCAGTGCCTTAGACCGAGCCTTGGTGCGACCCACAGTGGTGTTGCCAGTACCTTGTCAGCGCCTTGGCCCTACCACTTCGCAGGGCCGTCGAGGCGGCCCGCGCCGGTCCGGGTGATGTGGCGGTGAAGGGGGGTGCGCGACGTTCGAAGAGGTGGTGTACGGACTGAAACGTTCGATGGCCCGGCCGGTGCCCTTCATTGAGATCGTTTGCTGGCTCCAAATTTCTTGGCAAATTCCAAGCGCAGGCTCATCTGCTGACCAGAGGGATCACCGACGTTCACTGATCAGACGGTCGCAAGCGCTAGGCATCCGTCAGCGACACAACGCGAAACGTCCGCATGACATCGTCGCGCTCCGTTACGGAGACATAGTCACCAATTCGAAACGTGTGGTCGCCAAAGCGATAGCCGGAGTCATCGTCGCCTTCCTCACCGAGGCCGTCGTAGTGGAAGGCCCAGCTCCCGCCTGGCCTGCGAATAAGATGGCCGTACTCGACGGCGTCGTCCCAGAACCGCGTCATGGTGCAAGACTTGCGCTCAGTCCGCCAGCGCTCGACCACGATGTGTCCGAAGGCATCAAGGGGCGCCCTGAACCGATAGCCTCGCTTGTTGTTGCCTTCAGGGAACTCGTGATCTCGCGCCAGTTCCAAACGCACGTCAGACAAACGGCCGCCAGTGGTGATTGGTTTCGTCATGATCGCACTTCCATCAATGAGACATCAGGACCGGGAAAGTCGTGTTGCTGAGGACGCCGCGCGTGGCGCCGCAAAAGACGATCTCGCGAACCCGCCAGTGCCCGTAGCCGCCCATGACGATCAGATCGCAGTCGTATCCCTTGGCGGCGGCCAGCAGCTTGTTTGCCACGTCTGCCCCAGAGGCCTTGGCCGTCACGACGCTTGTCACAACGCCATGGCGCTTCAGGGTTGCTTCAAGCTCCGCAGTCGGCGCTCCATCATCGCCAAGGCTGCCCCACAATGCGGTCTCGGTCTGACCGGCGGCAAAGATGTGCACGCTCTCGGCCTTCTCGAGAAACGGCAGAGCGTCAAAGGTTGCTCGTGCCGACTCCCGGCTGCCGTTCCAAGCAAGCAAAATCCGCCTACCGATAGTCCCTGGTAAGCTCGTTATCGGGATGATCAGCACAGGACGGCCGATCCCAAACATGACATCTTCGGCGGTTCCGATGCCATCGATGAGATTGATCGTGTTGTCCGATTGACCGAGGATCACAAGATCGCAGGTCTGCCCCTGACGCGTAATGACCGACGACGTCGCTTCGCTGTTTGCCTCGAACATGCGCCATTCGAAGGCGACACCAGAACCGGCTACCGTTTTGTCAAAAATCTCCGCAATCTGCGTGCCGCTAGCCTGGTTGGCCTCGCGCTGAGCCTGGATGAGTTCGCCCATCATCTCGCCAGACATCGACGCCGAGATGAACGGGTTCGGCGCGACGTGCAACCCGATAACATGGGCCAAAAAGGTCTTGGCCACAGTGATCGCCGCTTTGGACAAGGCTTGCGCCTGGGCCTCGGTATCGAGATGTACAAGGATGGTCTTCAATGGCATGATGACCTCCGCGGCGCTGTGTGACAGGTTAAAACAAGCAAACTGGTATCAAGTCTACTGCCGTTAAACGTGCTGATCGCCTGCGGCCACATCTCCGAGAGCCCCGATGCTCAGAAAGCGGATGTGCCCGCTTGTGCCTCAAGATGATGCTGCCGTTCGCGAGCTAGGTGAGCGTCCGGCTGACGGATTCCGTCGTCGGGCCGCGGAAGTCGGCGATATCGCAGCGTGTCTTCAGCCGTTCGATGCGATCGGCCGGGCGCAGGTCTTGTGCCATCTTGGAGGCAATAGCGCCATCGTCAGTGGCCTGACTCGTCGCAACGGCCCGACCTGGATCAACGTTTCAACGGATCAACGCGCAGGAGCGAGTTTGGTTCCACGATGGCTGCATCGCCAGCGTACTGGTCCGTAGCCTGATGTATGCACTAATCGAGCCGTCAACGACAGTGGCCTGACCTAAATTCTAGAGTCGCTCGCTGGCGACGCTCAACCTGGCAATCTGCAGAGCCCTTTCCGCAGGGCCGCTGGCAACAATGGTGACCCAGTCCGTCGGTGGTTTGGCGCTTGCGAACTGGCGTGCGACCACGTCGGCCGTTGCATCGGAGACGTCGGCGTTGCGCGATTGGACACGCTGGCGTGCCATCGGCTCGGGGACCGTCAGCCACAGTCCGGTAAACGGCACGTCCAACCGCTGCGCAACGGCGGCGATGCCCGTGCGCGTTTCCGGTCGCAGAAAGGTCGCGTCCACGACAACTGAATAGCCGCTGCGCAATGTGCGCGTCGCCTTCAACTGCAAGCGCTCGTAGACCCGCGCCATAACCTCTGGTGTGTAACCCGCCGGGCCGAGACGGTGCCGCTCCGATACGCCCGCGATGTCCTTTCGCTCGACATCGCTGTTGACGTGAATGGCGCCCGGGGCTTGGCCCAACAGCGCCGCAAGACTTCTGGCAAGTGTCGATTTGCCGGTTCCCGAACAGCCTCCGATGGCAATCAGCCTCGGCTCGAGCGGGCGCAGATAGCTCTGCGCCCGGTCGAGATAGCGCTCGGCTTCGGCGCTTGCCGTTTTATCTTTGTGGTGACCGCGCTGCAGGGCGACCATGGCCCGGATTGCGGCCCGTATGGCCAGAAATAGCGGCATGGCCTGGAGACCGTAGAGATCAAGACAACCCACCGATTGCTTGAGATACAGGTTCAAGAGCAGGTTCGCCGCCCGGTCATAGCCACGGACATTCAGGTCCATGATCAGGAAGGCGAGGTCATACAGCACATCGATCGTGGCTATCTCGTCGTCGAATTCGATGGCGTCGAACAACACCGGCTTGCCGCCGATTTCGACGATGTTGCCGAGATGCAGGTCGCCGTGGCAGCGCCGGACACACTCGCGCCGGCTCCGCACTTTCAGACAGAGGCGGATGCGTCGTAGCTCTTCCTGGGCATAGCCTACGAAAGTGGCAATCGCCTTGCTGGGCAGTTCGCCCTCGAACTCGGCGAGGGCACTGCGCAGTTCTTCGACAATGGCGCCTACGCGCTGCGCCCCATCCGGTGTGACAATACGTGGCGCACCCTCATGCAGTTTGACCACCGCATCTGCAAGGTCGCGCACGGCCTCATCCGGGGGCGAGTTTGTGGCATAGAGATTGGACAACAGCATACGGGTTTCAAACCGGCGCATGTGGACGGCCCATTCCACGACCTGCCCCTCGCCACCGATCGACAGGTCGCCGTGTTGGTTGCGGACAATTGGAACGACACCCAAATAGGTATCGGGGGCGTTCGCGTGGTTGACTTCGAATTCGTGCTCGCAAGCCTGTTTGCGCTTCTCAAGCGTCGAGAAATCAAGATACGAATAGGCCACGGCTTGCTTGATCTTGTAGGCCTCGCTCCCCGCCAGAAAGACCATCGCGGCGTGTGTGACGATCCTCTCGACGGCCGGTGGTCGAGGACGATAGGCCTTGGGGTTCGAGAGAAAGGCCACTATTTCGGCCTGACCAGAGTCACCGGCGGAATGGACTCCGGATGTAAGATCGTGCGCCAATAGGTGTCCTCTGGTTTTGCAGTCGAGCGCCGAGTTGATCATCCGGCCTCATACTTCTACGCCACCCTGCTCTCAACGTACTGCGCGACCTTGATCAGCTTGCGATCCCCCGCCAATGCGGCCTCGATGGCCTGCTCGGCGCGGTCGAGCCAGACGAATTCGAGCCGTTGACGGATGGTTTCCGGGATGTCTTCGAAGTCCTTGCGGTTGCGCGCCGGCAGCAGCACCCGCGTGATGCCCGCGCGATCGGCGGCGATCACTTTCTCCTTGATGCCGCCGACGGGCAGGACGAGGCCGCGCAGACTGATTTCGCCGGTCATGGCTGTGTCGCCGCGCACCATGCGATCCGTTAACAACGAGACCAGGGCGGTGAACATAGCGACGCCCGCGCTCGGTCCGTCCTTGGGCGTGGCGCCGGCCGGGACGTGAACATGGATGTCGCTCTTTTCCAGCAGTGTGGCATCGATGGCCAGGACGTCGGCGCGGCTCTTGACCAGGCTGAGGGCCGCCTGGGCGCTCTCGCGCATGACCTCGCCAAGCTGGCCGGTCAAGATGAGCCTGCCGCTGCCGGGGATCCGGGTCGCCTCGATGAACAGGATGTCACCCCCAACCGGCGTCCAGGCGAGGCCAGTCGCGACGCCCGGCACGCTGGTGCGCAAAGCGATTTCCTTCTCGAAGCGTGGCGCCCCTAGCACCTGCTGCAGGGTGCCTGCGGAAATGCTGACACGCTCGGTCGTCCCGTCCGCGATCTGGACGGCGGCATTGCGCAGCGTCTTGCTGATTTCGCGCTCCAGATTGCGCACGCCGGCCTCGCGGGTGTAGTCGGCGATCATGGCGTGCAGCGCTTCATCCGTGAACTCGGCCTGCTCGGGCCTCAAGCCGTTCTCTTCGAGCTGGCGACGCACCAGATAACGCTTGGCGATCTCAAGCTTCTCTTCCTCCGTGTACCCAGACAGCCCTATGATCTCCATACGATCGCGCAAGGGTCCCGAGACCGGCTCCAGCTGGTTGGCGGTGGCGATGAAGGCGATCCGGCTGAGATCGAACGGCACCGCGAGATAATTATCCCGGAACGTACTGTTCTGCTCGGGGTCGAGCACTTCGAGCAAGGCGGCTGAGGGATCGCCTTGCACCCCCTGGCCGATCTTGTCGATCTCGTCCAGCATCATGACACAGTTGCGTGTGCCCGCCTTCTGAATGGCCTGGATGATGTTGCCGGGCAGCGCGCCAATATAGGTGCGCCGGTGGCCGCGGATCTCGGCTTCGTCGTGCACACCGCCGAGACTGACACGGACGAATTTGCGGCCCATCGCGCGCGCAATCGACTGGCCGAGCGAGGTCTTGCCGACGCCGGGCGGGCCGACCAGGCAAAGGATCGGGGCCTTGCCATTCGGAGCCAGCTTGCGCACCGCAAGATACTCGATGATGCGCTGCTTGATCTTGTCGAGGCCATAGTGGTCGGCATCCAGGATGCGCCGCGCCTCGGCAAGGTCGATAGGCGGAACCTCCGGCAGGGCCCATGGCAGCTCGACGAGGCGGTCAAGATAGGCTCGCACCATGCCGTGTTCGGGGGACGCTTCCGGCATACGCTCAAGCCGGCGCAACTCCTTGCGCGCCTTCTCCTCGATATCGGCCGGCATCGCGGCCTTGGTGATGGCTTCGCTCAGTCCACTGATTTCCTCGCTCTTGCTACTATCTTCGCCAAGCTGGTGCTGGATCGCGGCCATCTGCTCGCGCAGGATCACCTCGCGCTGCCGGTTGTCTATCCCGGCTTTGGTCTGGCGGCCTATTTCCTGCCGGATCCGCAACACCTCGATGCGTTGTGTCAGGAGCCGGATGATCTTGTCCAGGCGCGCGACCAGATCGATGGTTTCAAGGATCTCCTGTTTCTCTTCCGGCTTGATGTCCATCTGACCGGCCACTTGGTCGGCCAGAATCGTGGCTGACGTCACTGCCTGCAGCGACGCCCAGAGCTCCGGCGGTGCCTGCGGCAGCAGCTCCAACGCCTCGCCAGCGAGCTGCTTGAGGTGCATGAAGCGCGCCTCGATCTCGGCCGACTGCTGGTCCGGCTCGTCGATCAGCCCGACGCGGGCCAACATGACGGGCGCCTCCTTGGTGAATTCGATCACCCGGAACCGCTGCAGACCCTGGCACACGAGATGATGCGAGCCATCCGGAGTGGTCACATAGCGCAAGATGTTGGCGACTGTGCCGACCGTATGCAGATCGATCGCGCTCAGTTCTGCGACCTGCTCGTCACGCTGCATGATGATGCCGATCGGCCGGTTTTCGCGCACCGCCTGTTGCGCGGCGGCCATCGAGCGTTCGCGGCCCACCGTGATCGGAACAACCATGCCCGGAAACAACACAGTGCCGCGGACCGGCAGGATCGTCATCAAATCGGGCGCCAGCGGCGACGGTTCCTTGCCAGTCCGCTGTGTTTCGTCGGTTTCCGTCTTGGCGAGGACGGCACTGTCGTTGGGGTCTTGCATGTCGGCGTCCCGTGGTCAGAGGAGTTTGTCGAGCGTGACGGTGAGGCATCCGTTGTCCAGACTCGACCGGACGTCGCCATAACGCCCGCTGGGCAAGGTCACTTTGCGTTCGAAGCGCCCGTAGGGAAGCTCCAGCCGGTGGATGACGGCGGCATTCAGCGCATTTGGGAGCGAACGGTGGCCGATCACGATCAGGGCATCACCTTCGATTGCTGACGTGATCGTCTTCGAATCGACTCCGGGCAGGGCAACGACAATGACCAACTGGCCAGCCGTTTCCAGCACGTCGACAGGCGGCTCCCAGACCGGCGTGCGGTGCTGCGAGAGGGCGAAATGAAAGTATTGCCGATGCAGGCGCTCGGCGCGCGCCGCCAAGGCGCTGGCCTCAAGCCACATCCAGCCGCTGGCGTCATCCCTCGGCATAGCGTTGATCCTTGGTGGCGCGGTCTATGTCGCGGACACCTGCAAACGCACAGCCGCAACAAAGGTTCCATCGCCTCGGCAAGAATAAGCTATCAAAGCGCGTGCGCGGCATTGATAAGACTCAGTTGCTCGAAACCGTTGATTGCCAATCTTCGATCTGACACCGAAAATAGGTGATCAACTTACCCTCGATCTCCCAGCCGACTTCACCGGCAAACGGCAGCCACATGTCCTGGTGGCGGCGATAGTCGGAGAAGCTGCCCCGCCAGGGCGTTAGCAGATAGGGCGGTTTGATCGTGCGCCCGCGATCAGGGGCGAAGGCTGCGGAAATGCGCTCCTCACTGTCGAGTGTCAGGACCACCTCGGCCGCTGTCTCGTCCGCGCCGGCACTGACGGCCAGCGTATCGGGTCAGACCTCGCGCGAACGCAGCTCGGTATTGAGCAGGATGGCGTCGGGTATCCATGCGATTTCCGCCAAGTAGCGCATCAATTCTCCCCGGTTGAGCTGGAGGTAGATCTTGGTGCTGACGATCGGAACCAGGCCGAGCACCTTGACAGTGAGGTGCCCTTCGCCATGTTGAAACGCATCGCGCACATGGATCATTCCGAGCGGCCCAAATCTCGCGCGCCAGTCAAAGTCGCATGTCCGTGACGCCATGGTCTGCGTGGCGGTGAAGCTCCTCCATGTGATCGCGCCGATGTCTTTCATCTGCCCGGTCTGACGCAGCCGGACGGTCGAACGGTTCAATCCGGGATCAGTGCCCAGACGAATGGCTAGGTCGTACACAGCAGGTGGAAGGCGCTCGCGACCCTTCTTGTCAAAGTCCAACATGTTCATTCCTTTCGCAATAGTCGGGCTGCACTTGGCCTAGGGCGCTTGGCTTTCCGCCTTCGCAACAGGGGCATGGAGTTGCACAGTCTCAGCCATCACCTCGTCGTTGTGGCCAACCCAGGTGTGGCCTCCTTGGTCGAAGCCGATGAACTTTGCCCCGGGAATCTGGCTGGCGGTGTACTGCGCACTTGCGGAGGTGCCGTAGCCATCGTCGCGTGCGCTGATGATGAGCGTCGGCGTGCGGATCGAGTCCAGCGCCGCCGGCGCCAGGTGCTTGCCTACCGCGGTGTCGCTGCGCAATCCTGCGGCGTGGTCGGACACCGGCAGGATGTTGTCGAGCATCGCATTGATCCGCGCATGCTCTGTCGCGCTGACGGTCGCCAAAAGCCCGGGCGGCGTCGCCAGCACGACCTTGATAATTTGGTCGCGCGCCACGTGCATGGCCGACCAGAAAAGAAAATCTGACCCGATTACCGACATCATCATGTCCTCAACCCATGGTGCCAATGGCGGAGCGGAGTTGACCTGCGATGGGGGCTTATAGGCCAACGGCACCAGCAGTATGAGTGCGCTAACTCGATCCGGATGACGGATAGCCATCTGCAGCGCCGAAGGTGCCCCGGGCGACCCGCCCATAACAGCGGATCGACTGATGCCGAGAGCATCCAGCAAGCGCACGTGCGCATCGGCCTGGGCCTCGGCCGATGGCTCGGCAGGCATCGGCGTGCGCAGGTAGCCGAACCGCGACATGGCGATGACCCGGATGTCCTGCTTGGCCAGCGGGGCGGCGAACGCCATCCCTTGGTCGAACCCTCTGCCGCTGCCGTGCACTGCCAACAAGGGAACGCCCGTGCCAGCCTCTTGGTATTCGATCCGACCGCAGCGGGTTTCGATGAGCAGGCTTCCATGTTTGACGCGGGCGTGCGCCTGCTCGATGTCTGTGTCGAAGCGCCAACAGACAAACAACACGGCCGCCGCAAGACTGAGGAGGAAGCTGCCAAGACGAGGATGATGCTTGAGCCAGTAGATGCTCACGCGAGCACCGCCTCGACCGGCCGGCGGGCCGAATAAGGTAGCACCGCGGCATAGCCAAATCGCATGACCAGATCTGGTCGCTGGCCGGGAAGCCCGATCAGTGCGGCCAAGTCCGGCCGGAAGCGCGCGACCTCGACGGGTTGATTGACGAAGGCGTGCTTGAGACCAAGCGCCGTCGCCTGCAATGCGAATCGTTGCGAGGAGCGGCCCGCCAAGATCCAGTGTTCCGGGTTGGCTGCAGCCGACGCGAAGATCGCCAGGCCAGCGGAAGAATCGAGCTGACGGCGACATTTCTCGATCTCGGAGGCCGCTGTGAAGAACCACTCGAACATCGTTGGCCCCGCCCAACTGGGCATTACGGGGCCGCCGCTCAGCGGGCTGAACAGACCGTCTCCACGGTCCATGGCTTGGCGCGGGTTGAACCGCAGCCATGATTTCAGTTCGCGCGTGAACGCAGGATCGGCCATCTGGGCCGTGTTGGCCGCGAGGATCAGATCGCGTACACGGCTGATCCGTGTTTTGTCGGTGACGAGGACAACATCGACGCCGGCTAACTTGGCCGCCGCCGCCAGTGAGGTTATGTCCAGCGCGCTGACGGTCCTGCCGTCATAGTCGTTGCGGGTCGATTGGCGCAGCGGTATGGCGTCGAACAACGCCGCTGCTGACGATTTGCCACTGCCTGGCGTGAAGGTGATGGAGCCGGCTTCGGCGGCCATGAACTGCAACTCGCTAGACTATCCACGCGCACCTGCTGCGATGGCAAGATTTTCGGCCGCACATCCGAGGCTGGCGAAGATGTGGTGGTTGTCCGGGTCGACCACAGGTATGAGGCGGGTGAAATCGGGCAGGATCTCGATGCTGCCACCGGTCACTTTGAACCGCCAGGGCTGGGTGTTATGGCTGTTAGCGCCGAGCGTGGCATAATGGATCAGATCCCGTTTATCAGGTGCTTCCGCGAGGCGCGCGCGGGTTGTTGCGACAGAGGCACCGTAGGCGTCCATCGTGCCCATGTGCTGGATACTGGCGTAAGCCGCGCCGGCGCCAGCCAGCACCACGGCGCCGCCACCAATGAGAATGCTCCGGCGATCCACGGTTTGGCCCCTCGCGCTTGCGCTGCATCGACAACTTTGGTGCCGATAGTGTATCGGCCGCAGATTTCGGGGATAGCTTCGGAACTTACCCAAGAGCCGGCGCGTTTACCTGCCACAAAATGCGCGGACCGGAGACCAACTTGATGTTGCCCAGCAAACAAATCCTTGCGCTCGTGCCTTCAATCAGAGTGCCGATCCCTGCTTCCGGTTCCGCTGGCGATTGTCCGAAATTTGTTCGATCTGGGCCGAATCCCGTCGTTTTGGAGGCCGAGGCGACAGGCTGGGAACTTGTCAGATCGGCGGACCTAGCTGCTGCGGCATCGCGGATCTTCGAACTCGAACAAGCCATCGAAGCCACCCGTTGGGATCTGCGCAATACCGTCGCCGATCTCCAGAGGGCCCAACAGAACCAACATCCCGCGTGCAGACCATCCACGCGGTGCACCGAGAGCGTTGCCAGCCTGACGGGCCGGCAGCGCGAGGTTCTTGACCTCGTCCTTGCCGGGCATCCCAGCAAGAACATCGCGGTGGACCTCGGCATCAGCCAGCGTACCGTGGACAATCACCGCGCTGCCATCATGCGCAAGACGGGGTCGAAGTCGCTGCCGGCGCTGGTTCGCAAGGCGCTGGCGACGGGGTGAGCGATGGCGTCTGGTCCAGAATCCCACCGCTCGCATCGCATCGGCTGGCTGCGCGCGGCCGTGCTCGGCGCCAACGATGGTCTGTTGTCGACCGCCAGCCTCGTCATCGGCGTGGCGTCCGCCCACGGCACCCCGAGTGCTGTTCTGGTGGCGGGCGTGGCGGGTCTGGCGTCCGGAGCCATGGCGATGGCGGCTGGCGAATATGTTTCCGTGCATTCGCAGGCCGATACCGAGCACGCCGATCTTGCTCTCGAACGTGCGCACCTGATCGCCGATGATCGCGGCGAGCATGCCGAACTCGCCGCCATCTATGTCGGTCGCGGCCTCGATCCCGCGCTTGCGGCCAAGGTTGCCGATCAACTCATGGCCCACGACGCCATCGGCACCCATGCCCGCGACGAACTGGGCTTTTCCGACACGACGAGCGCGCGCCCGATCCAGGCGGCTTTGGCCTCGGCCGTCAGCTTTGCTGCCGGTGCAACCCTGCCTCTCTCGGTCACTGTGATCGTCCCGGTCGCGATCAGGATTGTCGCGGTCTCGCTGACGTCGCTGGGGTTCCTGGCCGTGTTGGGTGTTCTGGCGGCACGCGCCGGTGGGGCTCCGCTCCTGCCGAGTGCGCTGCGGGTGACTTTCTGGGGCGCTCTTGCCATGGCCGTAACGGCGGGTGCGGGCGCCCTGTTCGGAGCGGTCGTGTGAGGCTGGCCTTTGCGCGCCGCCCGCTGCTGATACCAAGGGTCGTTGATGCTGCCTCATCGGTGATTGGTAGGGGCGCATCGCAATGCGCGCGGCGTGCAACCC
>JANMVX010000368.1:0-1837 GCA_031393505.1 Hyphomicrobiaceae bacterium
GCAGCAGCGGCGGCGAAATCTTCAAGACCCCGTCTGGCGGTCGAGCGACCGGTGCAAACTGCTGATTCGTCTCAACTTTGAGGGATCAGCTTTTGCCCGGCCTCCACATCACCGACCACCAGATGAGGCTGTATATGAGTAACCGACCAACCCACGACACCGCCATTGCTGCCGCCAAGGCGGGCTTCTCGACCGCCACCGGCTACCGCATCGAGGCCGATCCGCGCCTGCCGTCGCAGAAGAAGGCGCCACGCGGCCGGCGGCGGCCCGATCCGCTGCTCGGTATCTGGGAAGCTGAGGTGCTGCCGATCCTGGCGGCGTCGCCTGGCATTCGCGCCATCGCCGTGGTCGAGGAGATCCGGCGGCGCCATCCCGAAATCAACCCCAACATCCGGCGCACGCTGGAGCGGCGCATGTCGTCCTGGCGCGCACTCTGCGGCCTGGAGCAGGATGTGATCTTCCGCCAAAGCCACGAACCGGGCCGGCTTGGGCTGTCCGACTTCACCGACACCATGGGGCTCGGCGTCACGGTCGCCGGCGTGGTGCTGGAGCATAGGCTCTATCACTTCCGCCTGGCCTTCTCGGGCTTTGCCCATGCCCGCGTGGTGCTGGGCGGCGAAAGCTTCGTGGCGCTGGCCGAGGGGTTGCAGAATGCGCTCTGGGCGCTCGGCGGCGTGCCGCTGGAGCACCGCAGCGACAGTCTGTCGGCGGCCTTCCGCAATCTGGGCCGTGACGCCCAGGAGGACCTGACGCAGCGCTATCAGGCGCTGATGCGGCACTACGATATGACGCCCACGCGCAATAACCTTGGCGTCGCGCATGAGAATGGATCGATCGAAGGCCCGCATGGCCATCTGAAGCGGGCGCTGGAAGACGCCCTGCTGCTGCGCGGCAGCAAGGACTTTGCCGATCTCGACGCCTATCGCGGCTTCGTCGACGAGATCGTCGGCCGGCGCAATGCCCACAATCGCAAACGGATCGAGTTGGAGCTGCCGCAGCTTAACAAGCTGCCCACGCGACGGACGGCCGACTACGAGGACAAGATCGTCACGGTGACAACGAGCGGCGGCTTCATGCTAAAAAAGGTGTTCTACACCGCCCCGTCGCGGCTGATCGGGCGCCGGCTGAGGGTTCATCTGTTCGACGATCGCCTGGAGTGCTTCCTCGGCTCGACGCCGATCCTGACGCTGCGGCGTGGGCGTCCGGTCTCCGAGAGCAAGGGCGGCCATGTCATCGATTACCGGCACGTCATCCACGCGCTGCGCAAGAAGCCGATGGCACTGAATTGTCTGGTCTATCGCGATCAGCTGTTCCCGCGCCCGGCCTATCGCCAGGCCTTCGACGCGCTGTATGCCGAGCTTGGCGACAAGCAGGCCTGCAAGATCACCGTTGAGTTGCTGGCTTTGGCCCATGACCGGGCCTGCGAAGCCGAATTGGCCGACGTTCTGAGTAGCGAACTCGATGCGGGCCGGTTGCCGGACCTGAGCGCCTTGCGCCAGCGGTTCCGTCCGAACCCGGAAGACATACCGTCCGTAGTCGTCGATCTGGTCCCGCTCAACGCCTACGACGAACTGGCGTCCGTCTCGGCCTTCGAACCCATCTCCAGCTTCGAGGTGGCGGCATGAGCACGGCAAACACTCTCGACGCCGCGCGTGTCGAACTGCTGCTGAGCGAGCTCAGGCTGCCCGGTATCAAACAGATGTGGGCCCGCCTGGCCGAGCAATCGGATAAGGAGGGTTGGCCGGCGGCCCGCTTCCTGGCAGCGCTCGCCGAGCACGAAATGGTGGATCGTGGACGGCGGCGCATCGAGCGCCACCTGACCGAGGCCCGACTGCCG
>JANMVX010000372.1:0-21465 GCA_031393505.1 Hyphomicrobiaceae bacterium
CACGGGTCGCCCCTACGCCATTGGCGCCGTTGACCCATTTGACGCGCGCGTAGGAGCGACCCGTGGGTCGCCCTCGTGCGGCGAAGGCAGACCATCGGTTCAATCACAATCTACCTCTTGGTCCTGAGCGCGTTAACCGCCTTGCCGATGCACTTGCCCTGCTCCAGCCCGCGCTCGATGGCGGCGCGGAAATGGATGCCGCCGTACAGCCGCGAAATGCCCGCTTCGTCGGCCGCCACCTGGAAGCTGGCGAATTTTCGTGCGGCCAGTCCATCGCGCGCGCCGGTCGTGTCCTCGAAGGCAAAAGACTCGCCGAAAAACTGCGTCAGAACCGCCGCCGCAGCGCCCGACTGCGTGCTGTGGCCGCTGGGATATTCCGGAAACGGCGGCGTCGTCAGGGTGCTCTCCCAGTTGGGGTCCATCAGACGGCGGATGTAGGTGACGGGGCGCAGCAGGTCATACTGATACTTGGTTTGCCAACAGCCAATGAAGGCATCGGCCTCCGCGATGCCAACCCGCGTGAGGATGTCTACGCTGTCGTCGATCCCGCGTTTGTCGCGCCCCAAAATCTGCAGCACAATCGATAGCCAGTGGCCCGGCGGCGTTGGCGAGAGCATCGGATCGTCGGACCAGAAGCGGGCAATGGCGCGCTGCTCGGGCGTGAGGTTTTTCTTAACTTCAAAAACTTCCAACGCCTGCTTGTAGAACTCCGAGGTTTTCTCCTCGCTGTACTCGGGCGGCGGGGGTAGCGGGCAGGCGGCGCCATCCTTCAGTGCAAAGGTGCGGGTCTTGCCCCAGTTCGGCAGCAGCGGCGTTTGTTGGAGCGCAATCAGGCTGGTCGGCCTCCAATGCGCAGGCCCCTTGATCAGCGCGTATTGCAGCGGGAAGCCCAGGTTTTCGACCACCGCCCCGCCATCGCCTTGCGACCAGTCGAGGATGTGTGCGGCGACGGATTTTCCGTAGGCTTCGCTGCGGGTAAGTGTGGCAGCTGGCACGCCTGCAGACACGTCAGCGCGCAGCTTGGCCTCCAGCGCAGCCATGGCGCGCTGCCCGGTCGGACCGGTGTTGGCGAACAGCTCGTGCGCGGCCGCGGCGAGTGCTGATTGCAACACCGCGGCGTTGTCATACACCGAACCGTTCTGGCGGCGCGGCACGGCGGTCAATCCGTTTAACTGCCCGGCGATAGTCCCTAGATTCTGGGTGCCGCCGGCCGTCGCCTCGAAGGCCGTGACACCGAGATAGGCGAAAGCGCGCGACGCCACCGGCGGCGAATAGGTTGGCGTGTGCCGGACAAGTTTCAGCACCAGTCCGTACCAGTCCCTCAATACCTGCTCGGGCGGCGGATTGGCGGCCGGCGCCACCGTTGCGCCAAAGGCTCCGAACCAGGCGACGCACGCAATCGCAATCGCGACCAGCCGACGAGACACGAACACAGGAATTCCTTGCGCACACTTACAATCCGCGACCAACCGCGCGTCGCGTTTTGCCACAATAGGTTCGTTTTCCGCAAGCGAATCATCGATGATCGGCCGGTCAGCGCGACACCCGATCACCGCAGCAAGCGAACATATTTTCTACCCCAAATCCAATTGTTCCGCTGCCAAAAGCCCGCTATCAAAATCTTTCATTCCCCAGTTGTCGCGCCACAATCCCTCCGCTAGAACCCTCCCCCAGGCGGCCCTCGCCGCCATCTATCCAGGGAGGTTCTCTAATGAAGTTCACAACCGCTCTCGCCGTAACGGCGACGGCTGCCATTGCGCTCGCCGCATCGGCCCCCGCCTTTGCCGGCGGCAAGACCATCGCTGTCAGCTGGAAGACGTTCCAGGAAGAGCGTTGGAAGACCGACGAAGCCGCCATCAAGGCCGTCGTGGAAGCTGCCGGCGACAAGTTCGTTTCGACCGACGCCCAGGGCTCGGCCGACAAGCAGGCTAAGGACATCGAAGGCCTGATCACCCAGAAGGTCGACGTCATCATGATCGTCGCTTTCGACAGCGACGCCATCCTGCCCTCGATCAAGGCCGCGTCGGACGCTGGCATCAAGACCATCGCCTATGACGTGCAGTTCGAAGACCCGAACGCCCTCTATGTCACCTTCGACAACGTCGGCGTCGGTCGTCTGATGGCCAAGGAAATCCTGAAGGCCAAGCCGGCCGGCAACTACGCCTTCATCAAGGGCGACAAGGGCGATCCGAACGCCACGTTCCTGTTCCAGGGCATCATGGAAGTGCTCAAGGAAAACATGGACGCCGGCAAGATCAAGAACGTCTGCGAGACCTTCACGGATGGTTGGAAGCCGGACAATGCCCAGAAGAACATGGAGCAGTGCCTGACCTCGACCAGCAACAAGGTCGACGCAGTCGTGTCCGAGAATGACGGCATGGCTTCGGGCGTCGTAGCAGCCCTCAAGGCCCAGGGCCTTGACGGTACGGTGCCGGTTTCGGGCCAGGACGGCGATCTCGCCGCCATCAACCGCGTCGCCATGGGCACCCAGACCGTGTCGGTCTGGAAGGACTCGCGCGCTCTCGGCAAGGTTGCGGCAGAAGCCGCCGTTGCTCTGGCCGACGGCAAGGACGCCGCTGGCACCGCCATGTTCAATGGCGGCAAGAAGAAGGTCGAAATGAAGTCGATCCTTCTCGCCCCGACCCCGATCACCAAGGACAACATCAGCGCCGTGATCGACGCTGGCTGGATCAGCAAAGACAAGGCCTGCGCTGGCGTGAAAGCCGGTTCGGTCGGCGGTTGCTAAGCACGTGTGACGTAAGCAGGTTGCAAAATGCCTGATCGTCTCTGACACTGGCCGCGTCGCTCGGAAACGGGCGGCGCGGTTTTTTTCTGCCTTCTCCCCCTACTTCAGGGGGAGAAGGTGGCCGCCGAGGCGAAGCCGAGGATGACGGCCGGATGAGGGGCAGCCACTTGTTCCGTGCACCTGGCACGAGGGCCGGTGCAAGCGGCTGCCCCTCACCGACCGCGTGGCTCTTGCCGCCAAAAAGGGCGGCTGCGAGACGCGGTCTCCTCTCCCCCAAAAATGGGGGAGAGGGAAAATAAGAGGGAGGCAACGACATGTCGACTGCAACGGACAGCCGCACGGGCGGACCGACGATGGTGCAAGAGGGCGCATTCGCCCGCTTCCTGCGCGCCACCGAACTCGATACCCGCCTGCTCGGCATGATCGGGGCGATCGTCTTGATCTGGGTCGGTTTCCAGTTGGCGGGGATATGGCGCTCAGGCGACGGCGTGTTCCTGACGCCGCGCAATCTCTGGAACCTGATGGTGCAGACCTCCGTCATCGCCGTCATGGCGACCGGCATGGTGCTCATCATTGTCATGCGCCATATCGATCTTTCGGTCGGCTCGATGCTCAGCTTCATCGCCGTCGTCAGCGGCGTGGCGCAGGTCTATTGGCTGGGGCCGATGCTTGGCGCCGAGCACCCGATCATCTGGATCGTCGCGGTCTTGATCGCGCTCACCCTTGGGGCGGCCCTGGGTGCCCTCAATGGCTACCTGGTCGCCTACGCTGGAATTCCGAGCTTCATCGTCACCCTGGGCGGCCTCATCGTCTACAACGGCGCGGCCTGGGCCGTCATCCGTGGCGAAACCGTCGCGCCGATGAACGCTCTGTTCGAGCTGATCGGCGGCACGCCACGCGGCTCCTGGGTCGGCGGCGTGGCAAGCTGGATCCTCGGCGGCCTCGCCTGCGCCGCCATTTTGTGGGGCATCTTGTCGTCCCGCACTGCCAGAACCCGGTTCCAGTTTCCGCAGCGGCCGATCTGGGCGGAAATTATACTCGGCGTCGTCGGCTGCGCGCTGGTGCTCGGCGTGGTTTACGTTCTGAATTCCGCCTATTGGCCACCCGGCGTCGTCAACCGCTACGCCAAGGAAGTCGGCATCACGGTCCCGCCTGAAGGCCTCAACTTCTCCAAGGGCTTTTCCTATCCGATGCTGATTGCCCTGGCGGTCGGCGTCGTGATGACGTTCATTGCGACGCGCACGCCCTTTGGACGGTACATTTATGCTATCGGCGGCAACCCCGAGGCGGCGGAACTTGCGGGCGTCAATACCAAGTGGATCACGCTGTGCATGTTTTCCCTGATGGGGGTCCTGACCGCCATCGCCGCCTGCATCGCCTCGGCGCGCCTTGCCGCCGCTTCCAACTCGCTGGGTCAGTTTGACGAACTTTACGTCATCGCCGCAACCGTCATCGGCGGCACGTCGCTGGCGGGCGGTGTCGGCACCATCTATGGCGCGATCTTGGGCGCCTTGCTGATGCAATCTCTGCAATCAGGCATGACGCTGCTGAATTTCGACAGCGCGTTCAAGGACATGCTGGTCGGCTCGGTTCTCGTCCTCGCGGTCTTCTTGGACCAGTTCTTCCGCAAACGGTCACAGTAGGGAGCGCCAATCATGGACACACACGCAAACGGCGCAAAACCGTTGGTTGAGATGAAGGACATCTCCATCGCCTTTGGCGGCATCAAGGCCGTCGACCATGCGGACCTGGAGCTCTATCCCGGCGAGGTGGTCGGCCTGCTTGGCCACAACGGCGCGGGCAAGTCGACGCTGATCAAGGTGCTGTCGGGCGCCTATAAGCGCGATTCCGGAGAAATCTTCATCAAGGGCGAAAAGGCGGAAATCAACAATCCGCGCGACGCCAAGGCCTATGGCATCGAGACCATCTACCAGACCCTGGCCCTCGCCGACAACGTCGACGCCGCCGCCAACTTGTTCCTCGGCCGCGAGCTGAAAACCAAATGGGGCACGCTCGACGACGCCGCCATGGAGGCCGCCGCGCGCGAAGTCATGGGCCGGCTGAACCCGAATTTCCGGCGTTTCAAGGAGCCGGTGAAAAAACTCTCGGGCGGCCAGCGCCAGTCCGTGGCCATCGCCCGCGCCATCCACTTCAACGCCAACATCCTGATCATGGACGAGCCGACCGCCGCGCTCGGCCCGCAGGAAACCAAGCAAGTCGCGGACCTGACTTTGCAACTGAAAAAAACCGGAATTGGCATCTTCCTGATCAGCCACGACATCCACGACGTGTTCGAACTGTCGGATCGCGTCAGCGTGATGAAAAATGGTCGCATCGTCGGCACGGCGAAAGTCAAGGACGTGACCAAGGACGAAGTGCTAGGCATGATCATTCTCGGGAAATGCCCGCCGGGAGCAATACCAGGACCGGGGGCGTTGCAGAGCTAGTTGCGTTGCGTAGGGGGTAGCGTTCCATGGACCAGATTCTGGGCATCTTTTACAGCCTCACGGCCGATCCGGCTGGCATGCAGGCTGACACCATGGGCGGCGTGGCGCTGGTCACTCTCCTGCTGCTGTGGATGATCGGGCGCGGCCTAGCCTCGAGCGCCACGATAGCCCGCAAACGGCACGATGTGGCGCTGCACGCCGCCGACACGCTCTCCACTCTTTACGGCGAGGTTTCCGCCGGCGGGAAAAACGCCGCTGCCCTGTGCGAGGCGCTCACGCTGCAGTTGACGGCGGGGCGCACGATCTCAAAACCCGACATGGCCGCCTTGCAGGCCGTCCGCCAAGCGGTGCTCGCCGGGGGCGGGGCCGCCGTTGACAAGGCGAAATTCAGCGAACACGCGCTGCAATTGGCGCGGGCGCTGGCCAGTGCGGGTGCCAATGCGCTCCCGCCGATGAAACTGGCGCAAAAGCAATTTCACGACGCGACCGGGACCAAGGCTGCTGGCCCGGCCAAGAAGGCAGAAGCACCCCTCGCCAAGAAGGCGGACCCCGTGCCTCCGGCAAAGACACCAGAAGCCAAGCCCGCCGCCGTTACGCCCGCGCCGGCGGCGGCAGTTGCAGCCGTAGTCGAAAAGGTGGTCGAGAAGGCGTAGGGGCGATACTTGTCTCGCCCGCGTGCACCACCCGCGCTGTCAAAGGTCGAGACAAGTCTCGCCCCTACAAACCTCACCGCCATTGCGCAACGATGAAGGCCGCCGCCGCGCCCAGCGACGCGAACCCACGAACGGAATTCCAGAGCGTCCAAGTCGCGCTGTAGGCCTTCCAATCGCTAGCCGCTTCAGGACCGCTAGGGCTGATCGTCGCCAGCGCGTTGTTCAGCGGCACATTGAACGCCATGGTCACGCCGACCGATCCCACGATGTAGACCAGCGCCCCGATCATCACCCAGAGCGCGCGCGCATCGCTCCAATGCGTGCCGGCCCAAAAGGCCAGATAGGCCGCCAGCAGAGCCGTCCCCAGGAACACGGCCATGAACACCGGGTTGATGACGACGATGTTGATCGACTGCATCGCGGCGATGCCTTGCGGCGCAGGCAATCGCCCCAGCGCGCCCATGACGAAGGACGAAAAGGCGAAGAACACGCCGGCGATCAGGCCGCTGCCGAGGGCGGCGATCAGGAGCAGGGAACTGGTGTAGCGGTCGGTCATGGCGGGCCTCAAAAAGTTGCGAGGCCCGACCCATACACCAGCGGTTTCCTTGTCATAAGTACGCACAATTTTTATACTGCCCCGGTGTCCCCTCACGGAGCAAAATCATGCCCGCCCCCTGGTGCCCGGTCGCCGCCACCGTCGATGTCATCGGCGGCCGCTGGAAGCCGACCATCCTGTTCCATCTGAAGGACGGCCCGCGCCGCTTCAACGAGCTGCGCCGGCTGCTGCCGCACATAACGCAACGCATGTTGACATTGCAACTGCGGGCGCTGGAAGAGGATGGGATCGTGCGCCGCACGGTCTACGAAACTGTCCCGCCCCATGTCGAATATGCGTTTACGGAGCGCGGCCTGACCCTCGGCCCCCTGCTGGAGGCCATGGAGCACTGGGGCGAGGCGTTCGGCAGACCCGGTTAAAAGCTGCGCTGCCCCATTGGTTCCTGCGCCCAGACGTCGCAACTTTTGACGGCGGCCTTGAACGGGTCGGCCGTCGGGGCCAGCGCCGGGAACGTGCCGTAGTGGCAGGGAATGACCACTTTCGGCTTCAGCCAGCGATCAACCGCCAGCGCCGCCGTGCGGGCGTCCATGGTGTAGTGCCCCCCGATCGGCGCGATGACGATGTCGGGTTGGTGCAGCTCGGCGATCAGTGCCATGTCAGAGAAGGCCGCCGTATCGCCCATGTGATAGAGGCTGTGGCCCTCGGCCTTCAGGATCAGCCCCGCCGGCATGCCGCCATAGATGACTTTGCCGTCGGCGGTGAGATAACTCGACGAATGGTCGGCCCGCACCATGGCGACGGTGATGCCGCCGACCTCCGCCTCGCCGCCCAGGCTCATGTCGACCAGGTTGGCCTTCGGCAGCACCGAATAGACATAGTCGTGCAGCTCCGGGCTGGTCACCAGCGTCGCCCCGGTCTGGCGCAGGATTTCTATCGTGTCGCCAAAATGGTCGTTGTGGCCGTGCGTGAGCAGGACATGCGTCGTGCTGGCGATGGTGGCGGCGAAATCGCCGGAGAATTTGGGGTTACCGTTCAGGAACGGGTCGAACAGCACCTGGGACTTGCCGGTGGTGACCTTGAAGGCCGAATGGCCGAGCCATTGAATGTTCATGGGTTACGCCTTCTTCAAGAGCCACTCGTGGGCGGGTTCGTTGTAGAATTTCCAGGCCCGCTTCGGACCGGCCATGACGTTGAGATAGTAGAGGTCATAGCCGTGCGTCGCCGCACACGGATGATAGCCCTTTGGCACCAGCGTTGTATCCCCGTCCTCCAGCACGATGGCCTCGTCCAGCGAGCGGTCGTCCGTGTACACGCGCTGAAACGCAAAGCCCTGCGGCGGGTTGATGCGGTGGTAGTAGGTTTCCTCCAGGAACGTCTCGTGCGGATAGTTGTCCTGATCGTGCTTGTGCGGAGGATAGCTGGAGGTGTGGCCGCCGGGTGTGATGACTTCCACCACGAGAAGACTATCCGCATCCGCCGTTTCCGGCAGGATGTTGGTGACATAGCGCACGTTGGTGCCTTTTCCGCGCGTCTCCTGCGTGCAGTCGGCGGGGGCAATGAGCCGAGCCGGCCGCGCGCCGGGTTTGCCGGGCGAGGAGCAGACGGCGAGTTCCACGGGCCCCTCAGCGGTGACGGACCAGGCGGCGGCGGCGGGCACATAGACGGAAGAAGGTCTGCCCTCAAAGGGGGACATGCGCTCGCCGAGAATGCCAAAGTCTTTGCCACCGGCTGAGATCTTTGCGCGCCCCGAGATCAGCACCAGACAGGTCTCGCGGCCGGCGTCCTGGCCGGTGACGGCGTTGCCCTTGGCCAGTTTGTGCAGGTCGAACCCAACATAAGTCCAGCCGGCGTTTTCCGGAGTGACGTGGGTGAGCCGGCCAGACTTGGCGGTGGGGCGGATACGGAGTTTCGACATGACGTGTTCCTCTCGAATTGATCCGCGCAACGGGCACAGCGCAAAACGGGGACAGTTTACCTATATCACGCCGAAAGGCCGTCGTCGTTCCAATGGCTGTGGCGCGATATAAGTAAACTGTCCCCGTTTTGCTTACGAACCCTTCCGCCCACTCTGCCACAGATCGCATAGGCGTTGGAAGCGGGCCGCCATATCGGCCACCGCCGCCTCGTCGGTCATCTTGCCCGCGAGCCAGGCTTGCGCCACCTCGCCGAACAGCGTGCGGCCGACCGCAAACCCCTTTACGGCCGGAATGCCCGCCGCCAGCTTGAAAGCCTTCGCCAGCTCCGCCTCCGGCGCATCCAGCCCCAGCATGACAATGCCACGACAGAACTCATCATTCTTCTCAATCACGCTGGCGACGTTCGCCCACGCCGCCACGGTGATCTGCGGCTCCAGCTTCCACCAATCGGGCTTGATGCCGAGCGCGTACAGCTCCGTCATCGCCCGCGCGATGGTATCGCCCTTGAGCGGCCCATTCTTGCCGGCGATGATCTCGATCAGCAGTTCACGCCCGACCCGTCGCGAGGCGTCGAACAACCCGCGCAAGGTCGCCTGCTGGTCAGCCTTCATCTCGGCTGGATCGTCGGGGTGATAAAAGCTCAACGCCTTGATAGTGTGTGTCACCGGCCAATCGACCAGCTGCGAGCCGATGTCGTTGGAGAACTCGAAACGCAGGGGACGCGACCCCGGCATTTCAACGGGGCGGCCGATCCAGAAGTTTTCTTTCGCAGCCGCAAAGAACGCCTCGCGCCCGTATTTCTCATCCAACAGCATGCCGTAGCCGGATTTTCCGCCCGCGACCTTTGCAGCGGCCTCCACCGCCAGCACCTTCAGTGCCGAGATCTTCTCGCGTGGCGCGCCGGCCTTATCGGCCATCGCCTCAAGCTGCGAGCGGTGGTCGATGGCGAAGGCCATCATGGTCGCGGCCTGCGGGCGGCGCGTGGTCGCCCAGTGCACATGATTGATGGCCTCGTCCTTGCGCAACGCGTGATGCGTGCTGCCCTCGGCCAGAAATTTCCGCAGCTCCGTCCACGTCGCATATTCCGGTGAGCACAGCAGCCGCGACACCGCGAACGCCCCGCAGGCATTGGCATAGGTCGCCGAGGTCTGCGACGGTTCTCCGCGCAGCCAGCCACGTAAAAACCCGGCCATAAAGCCGTCGCCCGCGCCCAGCACGTTATAGACTTCGATCGGAAAACCTTTTCCGATGATGCCGTCGTCGATGGTCTTGGGAATTTTTCCTTCGAACACCACGCAGCCCATCGGCCCGCGCTTCAGCACGATGGTCGCCGCCGACACCGCTCGGATGGCCAGCAACGCTTCGTACACGTCCTCCTTTCCGGAGGCGGCGCGGATTTCCTCTTCGGTGCCGACGATCAGATCGCAATCGGGCAGGATGGCCGACAGGTGTTTCGACACCCGCTCCGACGCGATGTAGCGCTCTTCTCCGGCGGCGTGCCCGGCCAAGCCCCAGAGGTTGGGCCGGTAGTCGATATCGAACGCGATCTTTCCGCCATTGGCCTTGGCGATGCGCATGGCCTTCACTTGAGCCGCCGCCACGCCCGGCTGGGAGAAATGCGTGCCCGTGACGCAGATGGCGCCGGTGGATTTTATGAACTCCTCGGAGACGTCATCCTCCGTGATCGCCATATCGGCGCAATTTTCGCGGTAGAAGATGAGCGGGAAGGTTTTTTCGTTCTCCACCGACAACAGGACGAGGGCCGTCAACCTCTCTTTGTCGACCTTGATGCCGGCCGTAGAGACGCCCTCGCGCCCCATCTGCTCCAGCACGAACCGCCCCATCTGCTCGTCGCCGACCGCCGTGAGCAGGCCTGCGCGCAAGCCGAGGCGCGACGCGCCGATGGCGATGTTGGACGGCGACCCGCCCACCGACTTGGCGAAACTCGCGACGTCTTCGAGGCGGGACCCGATCTGCTGGCCGTACAGGTCAACCGAGCAGCGGCCAAAGGTGATGATGTCGAGCGGGCGGGTGGTGGCGGTGGGCATGGGCGCGGCGGGCTCCGTGGGGGCGGGGTGTGTTGGGGCTGTTATGGCGCGGGACGGGGTTGGAGCCAAGGGGGTAGGGATAGAAGGGTGCCAGACCGGCCCGGCGGGGGCTGGCACGCCGGCGCACCTGCTACAAGAGCGTGTATTTCGAGCAGCGAGCCTGTGCTATAACGACAACCTCGCAGCCGCTGAGACACGCCATGACCAAGATTGAAACGATCAAAGAAGCCGCCTTGCAGCTTTCCGATGCCGAGATGGCGGCGCTGCGCGATTGGCTTGACGAGCAGGCCGAGTTGCGCTTCGACGAGCAGATTGAGCGCGACGAGCGAGCCGGCAAACTGGAGCCTCTTGCCGAGCGGGGTCGAGCCAACCTGAAGGCCGGTCGCGTCACCGACCTCTAGCGGATCGGCGCGTCGATGCGGCATCGGGCAGACGCTAACTTCTGGGACCTCTATGTCCAACTGGCAGAACCGACGCGCAGGCGCGCCGACAAGTCGTTTGCGCTGCTAAAGCAGAACACCGGTCATCCGTCCCTGCACTTCAAGAGGGTGGGCCAAATGGTCTGCGCGGGTTGACCGGAACCATCGGGCGCTCGCTATTGAGACCGATGATGGCCTTCTGTGGGTGTGGATCGGCTCGCACGATGCCTACGTCAGCGAAATTGGCAAGTGACTGCCCCTGGCCGGTGCCATATTCTGAGACATTCGCCCGCCCGCCGATGGACACCGCCGCCCCCCTTCGCTATCCCTGCGGCCGGATCGCGAGCGCTGTTTTGGCGCTGACGGCGCATTAAGTCTCAGCAACCCCAGGATATCCAAAAAATGATCAGATTCGGAGTTCTCGGCGCCGGCCGTATCGGCAAGGTGCATGGCATGACCATCGCCAAGTCAACCAAGGCCAAGGTCGCTTATGTGGCCGACGCGGACGCCAAAGCAGCTTCCGCGCTGGCCGCATCTGTCGGCGCCAAGGTCGGCACGGTCGAGGACATCATCGCGGCCAAGGACGTCGATGCGATCTTGATCTGCACCCCGACCGACACGCATGCCGACCTGATCGAAGCCGCCGCCAAAGCCGGCAAAGCGATCCTGTGCGAAAAGCCGATTTCGCTCACGGCCGAGCGCACCATCGCCTGCCTGAAGGTGGTTGAGAAGGCGAAAGTGCCGCTGATGATCGGGTTCAACCGCCGACATGATCCCAATTTTGCCGCGTTGGAGAAGCGCATTCGCGCCGGAGAAATCGGCAACGTCGAAATGTGCACCGTGATCTCGCGCGATCCCGGTCCGCCGCCGGTGAGCTACATCGAGCGCTCGGGCGGGTTGTTCCGTGACATGATGATCCATGATTTCGACATGGCGCGCTTCCTGGTCGGCGAGGAATTCGTCACCGTGCATGCGTTTGGATCGAGCATCGTCGATCCCGCCATCGGCAAGGCCGGCGACGTCGACACCGCTTCGGTGCATATGATCACGGCCAGCGGCAAAATCGCCGTCATCACCAATTCGCGCCGCGCCACCTACGGCTACGACCAGCGCATGGAAGTGCATGGCAGCAAGGGCATGCTGCGCGCGCACAACGTGCACGAGAACACGGTGGAATTTTCGGGCGCGGCGGGAATTACCGGCGCCGTGGTGCAGAACTTCTTCCTGGAGCGCTACTCCGGCGCTTATGCGCACGAAGTGGACGCGTTCCTGACCGCGATTGAGAAGAAGACGGAGCCGCGCGCCAACGGCCATGACGGCCTGATGGCGCAGAAGCTCGCCGACGCCGCGACCGAGAGCGTGAAGACGGGGCAGGCGGTGAAGGTGAAGTAGGACGGTAGGCAGTAGGCAGCAGGCAGCAGTGATAAAAACACTCTGCCAACATCGCACCTGCTGACTACTGCCCTACCGCCTTGACTCCCGCCAGGTTTCTGTTATGTTCTTGCCATGAGCGAAAATGTACAAAGCGTGATGCTGGATATCTTGAAGCGGATCCAGGCCGATGTCTCTGACTTGAAAACTGACGTCGCTGAGTTGAAGACCGACGTCGGGGACCTCAAGCAGCGTGTCATAAGATTGGAAGATTTGGCCAAGAAGCAGCGCCGCGACAGTGCGGCCATGCTGGTCATGATGCGCGGTACGGTCGGCGTTTTTACCGAGCGCATGGACGCGCTCGAAATCGATGTCATCACCCTCAAAGAGGCCAGGTAGCGGTTCCGTTCATTGCTCGCGCCTTCTGCCTACTGCCCATCCTCCAACACCATCGCGGCCCCCTTGGCCCCGATCATCAGGGCGGCGGCGTTGGTGTTGCCGGCTACGATGTTCGGCATGATCGAGGCGTCGATCACGCGCAGTCCGGACATTCCGTGTACGCGCAAGCGCGGATCGACCACCGCGACCGACGCCTCCGGACCCATGCGGCAGGTGCCGACCGGATGATAGACGGTGCCCGAGCGCTTGCGGAAATCGGCGATCAGGTCGTCGTCGCTCTGGACGGCGGGACCGGGCGCCAGCTCCTCCGCGATGACGGCGGACAGCGACGGTGTGGCCGCCAACTTGCGCAGAAACTTCACCGCATCCAGCATTTCGGCGACATCGTGATCGGTCGAATAGCCGTTGGCGACGATGCGCGGATGGACCGTGGGATCGGCGGACTTGACCATGATCGAGCCGCGGCTGGTCGGCCGGCAGGACGAGAGGCCAAGATTGAAGGCGTCGAACGGATCGGGATCGAGCAGCGGCCGCGTGCCCGTCCGCGCCGTCAACGTGCTGATGGCTTGCAGATAAAGCTGCATGTTGGGGCGGGACAACTCGGGACGGGTGCGGAAAAACCCGCCGGCCTGGTTCAGGCTGAGGCTCAAGGGGCCGCGCCGCAACACCAAATACTGCATGCCTGCGAGCAACTTGCCCCACCACGGACGCAGCACGCTGTTCAAGGTCGGGATGCGCGAGCGAAACGTGTAGTTGAGGCCGAGGTGATCCGAGAGGCGCTGCCCCACATTCGGCTGGTCCAGCTCCACCGGCAGGCCGAGCGCCTTGAGATGCTCAGCCGGACCGATGCCGGACAATTGCAGCAGCTGCGGCGAATTTACCGCCCCGCCGGCGAGGATGACCTCGCGGCCGGCCCGCGCGATCACGGTCTTGTCGCCTTGCCGGTAGGCGACCCCGGTCACGCGCTTGCCCTCGAACAGCAGCCGGGTCGCCAGCGCACGTGTTTCCACGCGCAGGTTGTTGCGCCGCATGGCCGGATGCAGGAAGGCGCGCGCCGCCGACATGCGCCGGCCGTTCTTGGTGGTGATTTGGTACAGCCCGGCGCCATCCTGCTCGGGGCCGTTCATGTCGGGGTTGATGGCGAGCCCGGCCTCGCGCGCGGCTTTCAGGTAGATGCGGGCGAGCGGGTGCAAAGCCTCCGAGACATCGGTAACATTCAGTTTGCCGTTGACGCCGCGGAAATCGCTGGCGCCGTCCTCGTTGTGTTCGAGGCCGCGGAACAGCGGCAGCACATCGCTCCAGCCCCAGCCCGGATTGCCAGCCGCCGCCCAGTCGTCATAGTCGGCCGGATTGCCACGTATAAAGACCATGGCGTTGATCGAGGACGACCCGCCCAGCACTTTTCCGCGCGGCCAATAATCAGTCTGGCCCGCCAAGCCGGGGTCCGGCTCGGTGCGATAGCCCCAGTTCACCGCCGGGTCCCAGAAGGTGCGGCCGTAGCCCAGCGGCACCTGCACCCAGAAACGGTAGTCGCTGCCACCGGCTTCCAGAACCAGAACCTTGTGGCGTCCACTCTCGGTCAACCGGTCGGCCAGAACGCAGCCGGCCGAGCCGGCGCCCACGATAATGTAGTCGAAATCCATGCTTGTCTCGCCCACTCGCGTGCTGCCCCCAGCATACCGCGACGGCGCGGACGTTTGCATTGCCAAGTTAATAAATCAATCGTGTTGATCTATTGCACCGGACGAGCATCACTTGCCCGCAGCCGCGCCCCGTGCGCAAAGTGGCGCAAGAGCATTGCAGGGAGATGAACGGCATGCGCGAAAACCGCGTGAAAACAATCTGGGCCGAGGGCGGCAATGTCATCAACGGCTGGCTGAGCATCGCCTCATCGATCACGGCGGAGCTGACGGCGAACGCGGATTTCGACAGCGTCTGCATCGATTTGCAGCATGGCAGCATCGACTATCAGGTCTCGGTGCCGATGCTGCAGGCGATCTCGACGACCAGCAAGACGCCGCTGGTGCGTGCGCCGTGGAACGATCCCGCCATCATAGGCAAGTTGCTCGACGCCGGCGCCTATGGCGTGATCTGCCCGATGGTGAACACGCGGGCGCAGTGCGAGGCGTTCGTGTCGGCCTGCCGCTATCCGCCGCTGGGCAGCCGCAGCACGGGGCCGCAGCGGGCGGTGCTCTATGGGGGGGCGGATTATTCGGCCAAGGCCAATGAAACGATCCTCACCTTCGCAATGGTCGAGACGGTTGAGGCGCTGGAAAACCTCGAGGCGATTCTGACCACGCCGGGACTGGACGCGGTCTATGTCGGCCCCTCGGACCTGTCGCTGAGCATGGGCGAAAAGCCTGGCTACGATCCGAAATATCCTGAAGTGATGAAAGCCATCAAGCGCGTGGCGCTGGAGGCCAAGAAGCACAACGTGATCCCGTGCATCCACGTCGGCACGACAGCCTACGCGCTGGAAATGTTCGGGCTCGGCTATCGGCTGATCACCTACGCCGGCGACTACCGCTTCCTGCAGTGGTCGATGCAGCGCGGGCTGGTGGCGTTGCGCGCCGGAAAACCGGCGCCGGACGCGTTGTAAGGCAAGTGGCGGCGCGGCGCGAAACGGCCTAGGATACAGCGATGTCCATCTGGGGAAAATTGGCGGGCGCAGCCACCGGCTTTGCGCTCGGAGGGCCGATTGGCGCGCTGCTCGGCGCGGTCGCGGGCCATTTCGGCGTCGACCGGGCGCTCGGTCACGGCGAGGACGGCGGGCCGCCTGAGAGCCAGATCGCCTTCACGGTTGGCGTCATTGCTCTCGGGGCAAAGATGGCCAAGGCCGACGGCGTGGTGACGCCCGATGAAGTGGAAGCCTTCAAGGAAGTTTTCCGCGTCCCGCCTAGCGAGATGCACAATGTGGCGCGCATCTTCAATCTGGCCAAGCAGGACGTGGCCGGCTTTGAGGCCTATGCCGAGCAGCTCGCCCACCTCTTCCGCGACAACCGCGAATTGTTGGAAGACGTGCTGGAGGGACTGTTCCACATCGCGGCGGCCGATGGGATTATTCATCCCAAGGAAGACGAGTACCTACAGGAAGTGGCCAGGCGTTTCGGCTTTTCCAACGCGGAATTCCGCTCGGTGCGCGCCCGCTTCGTGCCGGCCGACAAATCCGATCCGTATAAGGTGCTTGGCATTCCCCATGACGCCGGCCTGGACGTGATCAAGGCGCGCTACCGCAAGTTGATGCAGGAAAACCATCCCGACAAAGCTATAGCGCGCGGCATGCCGCCAGAGTTCATCAAGATCGCCACCGACAAGGTCGCCGCCATCAACTCGGCCCATGAGCAAATCCTCAAAGAACGTGGTTCCTGATGGCCGCCAGCGGGGCGCCGTTGCAACAGCGGTTCGAGCCCGCGCATCTGGGGCTGTTGCTCCTGATACAGACCGTCTGGGGCCTCAACTGGATCACCTCGAAACTTGCCGTCGATGCGTTCTCGCCGCTGCTGATGGTGGCGCTCCGTTTCGGCATCACATTCCTGTTCGTTGTCCCGTTCCTGCGTTGGCATCCCGGCCAAATGCGCAACCTCGCAATCGGCTGCCTGTTGAATGGGCCGCTTGCCTTCGCCACCGGTTTCATCAGCCTGGCGATGGCCACTGACATTGCTCCCCTGGCGGTGGCCAGCAATCTGGGCGTGCCGTTCGCCACGCTGCTCTCGGCGCTTTTGCTGGGCGACAAGATCGGCCTCTGGCGCGGCACGGCGCTGGTGTTGGCCTTCGGCGGCGTGCTGTTCATGGGCTTCGATCCGGCGGTGTTCGCACAAGGCACGGCGCTGGCGCTGCAGGCGGCGTCGGCTTTCTTCTGGGCCAGCGCGGCCATCTTCATGCGCAAGGTGCAGGGCGTGGCGGCGCTGGAGACGCAGGCCTGGGTGGCGCTGTTCACCTGGCCGGCGTTGGCGCTGGCGTCGATGCTGTTCGAGGTCGATCCGGTATTCAAGCTGCTTCATGCCAGCTGGACCGGCTGGTCGTCGCTGGCCATCGTCGTGTTCGGCGCAACGCTGTTCGGGCATTCGGGGTTTTTCTGGTTACTCAGGCGGTACCCAATCCCGCTACTGGCGCCGTTCCTGCTCTTGGCCCCGATCATCGGCGCAATTTCGGGCGCGCTATGGTTTGGCCACATCATCACATGGCGGATGATTGTCGGCGGGCTGGTCACATTGTCAGGTGTGCTGATCATCACGATACGCGAGGGGCAGCGGCGGGCCAAGGCGGCTGTGGCGGTCGAAGAAACCGCATGACCGGTTAGGATTTGGGGCCGCCGTAGTAGTTCATCACCACATGCTCGGCCTCGGCAAAGAACAACCAGCGCTCGGTGACCACGCCAACGCCCGCGCTAACAGTTGCGACCAACAGTGCCGCGCTCGCCAGTCCGCCGCCGAATGTCGCCGCCAACAGGCACAACAGGATCGGCACGGCGAACAGGAACATGCCGACCATGCGACGCAATTTGGCGGCGTGCTTGCGCGCAACCGCATAGCCCATCTCGCGCATCACGAAATTGGCCTGCGAGTGCGGCGCTTCGAACTGGCGCACCCTGCCGAAACGGCCAAGCCCGGTCGCGCTTTCGGGCGTCGCCAGTGGCAGGGCAGCATCGACGGTGCGCCAGTAGGCGTATTTCGCCAGCGCCGTGGCCGCCAGCAGCACGGCCGCAACCGTAGAAACACCAGGGCTCGACGCCAGCAGCGCCGATTGCGCACTCAACAGCACCGCGCCGGTCGCCAAGGCGATCAAAACGTAGACCGGAGTTGTCAGGGTTTGATGCCAATGCCGGATGGTCGGCAGGCTCTGATAAATCATGCCGGTGGCCCCGACCGTCAGCATCGAGAGGAGAGCGGCGCACCCTCCTGCCAGGGCGAACACACTGTCCGTCCGCCCCAGCAGGCCCCACCCGATACCGAGCAGGCCCGCCGGCAGATAGGTCGCCACCGCCAGCACACCCTCGCGCGACAACCAGGACGAGCGCCATTGCGAGAACGCGCGCCACGCCCGTTCCGGATGTCCGAGATGAGATGTGGATGACAACAGTCCCGCTGTGATCAGCGTCAGCGCCATGCCAAGTCCAAATAAGCCGAATGTCCGGTCCGGCGGCAATACGCCGAACGCTGCGCCAAGCCCGAGCAGGCACAATAGGCCATAGCCGGCCCCCGAGGCAGTGGTGAACAAAATGACGGAATAGGCTGGGTGCATCGCTTCTCAGCCGCGACTTCGCTGTGCGACGACGATCAACTCGGGCGACGTCGGCCTGACCGGACACTTGTCCCAACCACCGTGCCATGTCTGCGCGCCAAGGCCGGCATCCTGCAGCAGGCGCTGCAAGGTTGCCTGGGGTGCAAAGCGCAGAAGGCTGTTGCTCACCTTGTGAACACCTGATCGCAGGAAGTGAAAATGACCGTCGACCACAACAAGCTCGGGATCCCGCGACAGTCGCCCAAGCCAACAGACCTCGACAGGCCCCAGGCTGGGATGTTGGAGCATCGTGCTCGTTCGCTCTCGCGTCCAGCTCAGCCACTCTTTTGCCAGGGGATTGCGCGTTTCGAACATCAGCCGGCCGCCCGGGGCAAGGTGCTTGGCAAAACACGCTAGCGCCAGTGCGATGTCGTCGTCGGTAAAAAGCACTTGAAAGGCGTGCCCGGTGAGCACAATCACGTCGAAACGCTCAGGTAGCTCGAACGCGCGCATGTCCGCTTCGATCCAGGCGATGGCATCGGCGCCCGCTTTGGCGCGAGCCACTGCCAGCATGTTCGCGGCAGGATCGAGTCCCGTCACCCGGTGTCCATGGCGCGCCAACTCATGCGCCAACCACCCGGTGCCGCAACCGGCCTCCAGCACGCGCAACGGCGTCGCTCCGACCACGACGGGATAGAACGACGCCTCATCCGCCTTGCGGCCATCGAGATCGTAAAGCGCGACCAGATCGGGATCGGCATAGTGGGCGGGCATTGCATCGAGCGGTGCTGTCATTGGCTGAGGGCCCTGTCGATCCATGCAAAGAGCGACTCCACCGCTGACGCGCCCGTCGGCAATGGACGTGACACGTCGACGGCGGGGCCGCTCGCGCGCTTATCGCGCGGCGGGAGGTACTTGTTGGTGGGCTTGTAGCCCATCTCGGGCATCAAATCGTACCCGCCGCGCGCCGCAACGTTCTTCGACACCGCGCTCTCGGGATCCCCCAGATCGCCAAACGCCCGCGCGCCGGTCGGACAGGCGCGCACGCAGGCCGGCACGCGGTCCTCTTCGGCCAGATGCTCATTATAGATACGATCAATGCACAGTGTACACTTCTTCATGACGCCGTCGAGGTAGTCGTATTCGCGCGCGCCATAGGGGCAGGCCCAGGAACACAACTTGCAACCGATGCAGGTGTCGGGATTGACCAGCACGATCCCGTCCTCGGCGCGCTTGTAGGAGGCCCCCGTCGGGCAGACCGTGACGCAGGCCGGCTCCTCGCAATGCAGGCACGAACGCGGGAAATAAACCGTATACGCTGTATCTCCCTCGCCGACCTCGTAGGTGTGGACGCGGTTCAGCCACGGCCCGTGCGGATCGGCGCCATACGGATCAATGTCGATCAGCGGGGCCGAGTAACCTTGCGCGTTCCATTCCTTGCAGGACGTCGCGCAAGCCTGACAGCCGACACAGATGTCGAGGTCGATCACCAGGCCGAGCTTCTTGGTCGAGGGGGCAGGGAGGGAGGTCATGTCAACCCTCGCTTACGTGTCATCCTCGGGCTTGTCCCGAGGATCCATGTCGCAGCTTGCGCTGAGGAAAGACCATGTCGCAGACCAAATGGGGCACTCCATGATCGGTCGAGCCGCTGCACGATGGATCCTCGGGACAAGCCCGAGGATGACACATTTTCACTTGTCAGGTCTGTACCGTTCATCGTGCGGCCTCTCGCGGATCGGCTAACGTCGCGAACTTCGGAGAGATCTCGCGCGCGTCAGCTTCCACACATTTCTCGATCCGCACCTTCAGATCGTACCACGCCGCCTGCCCGGTGACAGGATCGCTGTTGGAGTAGCGGTAGCCGCCGTCGCGCGATGGCAACAAGTCCGCAATCAGATGATTGAGCAGGAAGCCTTTCTGTGATTCCGGCGCATCGGGGCTGAGACCCCAAGCGCCGGAGCGTTTTCCGACGGCGTTCCAGGTCCAAACAGTTTGAGGATTCACGCCGTCCATCAACTTCACCTGGCAGCGGATACGGCCAGTCGCACTCGCCAGCCAAACCCAATCATCATCGTCAAGCGCATGGTGCCGCGCAAGATTGTGGTGCACGAACAGCCGGTTTTCATTGGTGATCTGGCGCAACCACGCGTTCTGCGATCCCCACGAATGATACATGTGCATGGGGCGTTGCGTGATCGCATACAGCGGAAAGGGATCGTCTTTGGCCGCCGCATCCCCTGCCGCCGGATACCAGAAGGGCAACGGGTCAAAGTAAGTTTTCACGCGCGCCCGGTGCTGCTCGGGGGGCTGCACCGCGCCATACCCCTCGGCCGCCAGGCGGAAGCGTTGCAACGGCTCGCAATAGAGTTGCATGATGACGGGATCGGCAGCGCCTAAAAACCCAACGCTCACGGCCCAATCGAGGTAATCCTTGTTGGCGTGCTTAAAGAAGCGCGCGCTCTCGGGGAGGTGATGCTGATGGAAACAGCCGTTCTCGATGTAGCGTTGCAACTGATCGGGGTTCACCGCGCCGCGCCCGAATTTGTCGCCATCCGGCCCGCGCCACCCCGCCAGCGGGCCGATGCCGGGCGCGCGCTCGTGGTTAACGATGTAATCCGCATAGCCGCCGGGATACTTGGGTGTTCCCGCCTCATCGACAAACCCCGGCAGCCTTAGCCGCGCGCCCAGTTCAAGCAAGACCTCCTGGAAGGCGCGAACGTCGCGATCGGGCTTTACGACAGGCTGGCGGATGGCGTCGGCGGGGCCGTCGGGATCGGAGATCGGGCGATCCAGCAGCGAAATGCAATCCCAGCGCTCCAGATAGGTGGTATCCGGAAGCACCAGGTCGGCATAGGCGACCATTTCTGACGCATAGGCATCGGAATAGATCAGTTTGGGGATCTTGTAGTCGCCAGACGCGTTTGTCGCCGTCAGATGTTCCAGCACCTCGGGCACATTCATGGATGAGTTCCATGCCATGTTGGCCATGTACAAGAACATCACATCGACCGGATACGGATTGGCGGTCGCCGCGTTGGTGATGACCATATGCATCAGACCGTGGGCAGCGAGCGGCGCCTCCCAGGAGTAGGCCTTGTCGATGCGCTGCGGGTTGCCCGCGGCGTCGACCAGCAGATCCTCCGGCCCCATTGGAAATCCCAGCGGCGAGCCGCCTAGAGGCGTACCCGGAACAACCTTTCCCGGCTTGCCCATCGGGCGAACGGGTGGTGGGGCGGGTTTTGGGTACGGCGGTTTGTAACGGAACCCGCCCGGGCAATCGATGGAGCCGAGCAGGATCTGCAGGATATGGATCAGCCGGCAGGTGTGAAAACCGTTGGAATGGGCCGAGACGCCGCGCATGGCGTGCATCGAGACCGGGCGGCCGGTCATTTTGGCGTGGCGTTCGCCCGTCCAATCCGTCCACGGCTGATCGAGCGTAATGGCCTTGTCGAAAGCGGTCTCGGCAAGTTCACGAGCAATGCGGCGAATTGTTTCGGCGGGAATACCGGATTCGACTGCGGCCCGTTCCGGAGAATAGTCCGCACCAAGATAGCGTTCCGCCATCAGAACGAACGATGGCACGGCTGTGCGCCCGTCTGGCAGCCTGTGCTCACCCGTGAACGCCGGTCGCGCACTCCCGCTCATGGCGCTGACAATCGCGCCCGTCCCGCGCTCGGCGCACAGCGGATG
>JANMVX010000033.1:0-12269 GCA_031393505.1 Hyphomicrobiaceae bacterium
GGGGCGGGGGTGGGTATACCATTACTGTGACTTTTGCCGGTTTATATCTGCGTGGGGGCCCCCGGGGGGGCCCCCCCGCCCAGCGCGCCGGGGGTTTTGCGGGCCCCCCCCGGGACGCCCCTACAAATGACCTTCGGTGCCAAAATCACGGGGCTGCTTGATGACCCGCAAATACCAGAACATCGCCGTTCTGCTCGGCGGCCTCTCGGCCGAACGCGAGGTCTCGCTCAACTCGGGCAAGGCTTGTGCCGACGCGCTCGAATCCGAAGGCTATGCCGTCACTCGCATCGACGTCGGCCGCGATATCGGCGAAAAACTCCGCGACATCAACCCCGACGCCTGCTTCAACGCGCTGCACGGCCGCTGGGGCGAGGACGGCCTGCTGCAAGGTATTCTCGAATACCTGCAAGTACCGTACACGCATTCCGGCGTGCTCGCCTCATCGCTGGCCATGCACAAGGAGCGGGCCAAGATCGTCATGGCCGCCGCGGGCGTTCCGGTGGCCAAAGGCAAAATCGTCACCCGCACTGAAGCCGCCAAGGCGCACGTGCTGCCGCCGCCGTATGTCCTGAAGCCCGTCGACGAAGGCTCCAGCGTCGGCGTGCTGATCGTCAAGGCCGACCTGGCGCACCCGCCGCAGATCCTGCATTCGTCTGAGTGGGTGTACGAAAATCTGCTGGCGGAGGAATTCATCGCCGGGCGCGAACTCACCTGCGCGGTCATCGACGGCGCGCCCTCGGAGATCATCGACATCCTGCCGGCCGAGGGGCTGGAGTTCTACGACTACGTTGCAAAATACCAAGAAGGAGGTTCCCGCCACATCCTGCCGGCCAGTCTTTCACCAAATATTTACCAATCTATACAAAGATTTACCTTGTTGGCGCATCAGGCGCTCGGCTGTCGCGGCGTGTCGCGGGCCGATTTCCGGCTTGATGAGCGGGCAGATGGCAGCTTCACGCTCGCCTGCCTCGAGGTGAATACGCAGCCGGGCATGACTGGGACCTCGCTGGTTCCCGAGCTTGCCGCGGCGAAGGGTTGGAGTTTTGGTCGACTGGTCAGCTGGATGGTGGAGGACGCTTCTTGCAATCGATAACTGCCAGGCCGCAAGGACCAGCAGCTATCCAGTCTCGACGGCCTCCGGCGCACTCGCGCGGGGCCAGCCGAGCTGTTGCAATTCCGTTTGCGTTCGCTGCCTGGGCGATTCGCGCATCAGTGGTGGTTGGACTTGCAGCAAGCAGCGCCGGCCTGCTCCGCCACGGTTTTCACCTGACAGATATTCTGCTTGCCACGGACCAACTTTCCGTCGGCGCCGGGCTCGGCATCAATCAGATCGCTGTCACCGGCTTCAAGAACACGCTTCCCGACGACATCTTCTCGGCGCTGAAGATTGAGCAGGCCGGATCGCTGCTGGCTTATGACATCGCCGCCGCGCGCAAACGGCTGGAAAGCCTCGACTGGGTGCAATCGGCCCAAGTCACGCGCGCGCTTCCCGACGGCCTCACCGTTTCGATCCGCGAGCGCGCGCCGTTCGCCGTTTGGCAGCACCGCCAGCTGATGTTCCTGATCGACGCCGATGGGCGCACGCTGGAGCCGACGTCGCGCGCCGATCACAAAGACCTCCCGCTGGTTGTCGGCGATGGCGCCGATGCCAGTGCGCGCGACCTGATGGCTGAACTGCGCCGCCATCCGACCATCCTGGCCCGGATGGACGCCGCCATTCGCGTCGGCGACCGGCGCTGGGATCTGCAACTCATCGACGCTCCGCGCCTGTTGCTCCCCGAGGAGGGCGTGCCGGCCGCGCTCGCCTGGGTCGAGACCATGCAGGACCAGGAGCGTCTGTTCGACCGCCGCATCGCCGCCATCGACCTGCGCGTCGCCGATCGCCTGGCCTTCCGTATCACGCCTGAAACCGCTAAGTCCCCGTCCCGCGTTCCCCGCATCCGCAGTGGAGGGGTGTAGCGCCGTCATGGCCTGGGGCTTTGCGACTTCTGGACAAACGGGTGGAAAGCCGCTGGCTTTTCTCGACATTGGGTCGAGCAAGGTCGGCTGCCTGATCGTGTCCCCGCCATCGGATGACGTGCATGTCGGCGCGCCCCTGCCGGTGCGAAAACTCGGTTTTGGACTGACGCGGTCGCGTGGCATTCGCGCCGGAGCGGTCGTCGATCTGGCGCAGGCCGAAGAGGCGGTGCGTCAGGCCGTGGCTGAGGCCGAACAGGACGCCGGCGTCAGCATCACCGATGTGACAGTCGCGGTCAGCGCCGGACGCCTCGCCTCGCTGAATTTTTCCGGTGGCGCGCGACCCGCAACCGGCGCCGTAACCAGCGCCGACATCGACAAGGTGCTGGACGCTGGGGCGGGATTTGCCGCCCGCGACGGCCGCGAACTGCTGCACCTGCACCGGCTCGGATTTCGTCTCGATGGACAAGCGGGCATTCGCAATCCGCGCGGCATGAGCGGGCAGAAACTGAACGTGGACGTCAACGCCGTGGTCGCCGATGCGGCATTCACGCGCAATCTGCGCTCGCTGCTCGGCCGCAGCTATCTCTCCGTCTCACAACTGGTGGCGGCCCCCTACGCCAGCGCGCTCGCCTCGATTTCCGAGGACGACTTGCAATCGGGGCTCACCGTTATCGACCTTGGCGCCGACACCACCACGTTCGCGCTGTTTGGCGAAGGGCTGTTCCTGCATGCCGGCGGCATAGCTGTGGGCGGCCAGCAGATCACGCTCGACATTGCCCGCGCGGTGAGCTTGCCCGTCAACCAGGCCGAGCGAATCAAGACGCTTTATGGCAATCTGGTCGGCGCCCTGTCCGATGAGCACGAGTATGTGCCGCTCGCGCGTCCCAACAGCGATCCCGACACCGCGCAACTGATGACCCGCGCGCAATTGCGCCGGATCATTCTGCCGCGTGTGGAGGAGATGCTGCAACTCGTGCGGGAACGGATCAGCGCGACGGGATTGGCCGGGCGCGCCGGGGGACGTGTGCTGTTGACGGGCGGGGCAAGCCAGATGGCGGGGCTGAGCGAGTTGGTCTCAAGGACCTGGGGTTTTGATGCGCGCGTCGTCAGTCCGCTCGCTCCCAGCGGTTTCGCGGCCGGCGAACTCAACCCGGCACATGGCGCGCTGGTGGGTTTGGCCTATGCGTCGCTGGTGCCGGGTGCGTTGCCCAAGCGAACATCGGCCATGCCGGCCTCGCCGGCAGGGTACGCAGGGCGTGTGGGGCGTTGGTTCAAGGACAGCTTTTGGGACGACGAGACTGCGGAGACTGGCGCGGCCTGAGCGAACACGCGGCCGATCTCACGAAATTTTACGACGAAGAAAGACCAGCCATGAGCAGCAGCGCAACGCCCGGCAATCTGACCGAGCTCCGGCCGCGGATCACCGTCATCGGGGTCGGCGGGGCCGGCGGCAACGCCATCAACAACATGATCGCGTCCGGCATCGAGGGGGTCGATTTCGTCGCCGCCAACACCGACGCGCAGGCGCTGATTTCGTCCAGCGCGGACCGCCGCATCCAGCTCGGCGTGAACCTGACCGAGGGCCTGGGGGCGGGCGCCAAGCCGGATATCGGCGCGGCCGCTGCGCAAGAAGCCATCGACGAGATCAAGTCGGCGGTGATCGGCTCGCACATGGTGTTCATTGCGGCCGGCATGGGCGGCGGGACAGGCACGGGCGCGACCTCGGTGATTGCGAAACTGTCGCGCGAGTTGGGCATCCTCACCGTCGCAATCGTCACAAAACCCTTCAATTTCGAGGGCAACCGGCGCATGCGTGCGGCCGAAGCCGGCATCGAACAGCTGCGCGGTGAAGTCGATACGCTGATTGTCATTCCGAACCAGAACTTGTTCCGGATCGCAAACGAGCGCACGACGTTTGCCGAGAGTTTCCTGCTGGCCGACCAGGTGCTGCACTCCGGCATCGCTTGCATCACTGACTTGATCGTGCGCGAGGGATTGATCAACCTGGACTTCGCGGATGTGCGCACGGTGATGGCCGGCATGGGCACGGCCATGATGGGGACCGGCGAGGCGGCGGGTGACAAGCGCGCCATCGAGGCGGCCGAGCTGGCCATTCTCAATCCGCTGCTAGACGATGTTTCTTTGCGCGGCGCGCGCGGGCTGCTCATCAGCATTTCCGGCAGCCGCAGCCTGACGCTTTACGAAGTCGACGAAGCCGCCTCGCGCGTGCGCCAGGAGGTCGATCCGGACGCGGACATCATCATCGGCGCCACGTTCGATGAGACGCTTGGCGACAAAATCCGCGTCTCGATCGTGGCCTCGGGCTTGCGCACGGCAGCCGAAATGGCCGCCCGACCCGAAGCCCGCAGCGCCGTAAAACCGGCTCAGGCGCGCAATGAGCCTATCCCGCAGTTGGTCGATCCCGATCCGCAGAGGGCCTATGAGCCCTATGCAGCCGCGCCCGCTCCTGAGCCGACGGCCTATGAACCGGCTGCGCAGTGGGCGCCGCAGGACCAGATGCATGCGGCGGCCTATGGCTGGACGCCGGAGCCGGACCCGCGCCAACCGGTGTTTCAACCCCAACATGCCGAAGCGCCGGCGCCGAGCTGGGACGACAACGGCGAGGTTGTGTTCGAGCTGGGCGCGCCGCAGATGGATCCGCCGCAAGGCCATTGGCAGGGCCATCACCCCGACGAGCCGCCCGTTGCGGCCGAGGCGCCGATGTTCCGTCCTCGTCCGCCGCAGGATCAACGCCGCGCCGCGCGCCGCATGCCCGAGGTCGAGGATTTCCCTGAGTTCGCCCAGGCGGCCTACCGGGCCAAGCGGCCAGACGCGCCATCGGACGCCAAAACCGCGTCTCTGGCCCCCGAATCACCGAAGAAGCGCGCGGGCCTGTTCGAATTCCTGACAGGCCGGAAACCGGCCGCTCCGGAGGTGGTCGAACCCTCTGATGACGATTGGCGCGCTGCGACACGGCAGCGCGATGCTCGCGAAAAATATTCTTTCCCGGAGGCTGCGGCCGGGACTGGGGCGGGTGCGGACCGTGATGTGGCCCAAACGCGACGCATGCCGATGCCGAGACACAGGCCGCGGTAATCTCAAAAAGCGCGTCAAATGGCTGTATTTGTTGACGAAAATATGACTCTTGGGCGGCAGTTCACGGGCTTGTGACAAAACCGCAACTCGAATAGGTGGGGATCAAGCCGGAATTGAGTCGCCGCTCCGCCACAAAGGTAACAGAATGTAAGAAACCGTGATTTGTTTCGGCACATGCGCGGTGCCTATGGTCAGTGCATAGTAAACAGACGTTAAGAAGAGCCGACGATAATTGAGGCAGGATTTGGGTTCGGGACCCTGATTCGGAAGCTGAAAGCGGCCAAGAACGTCCAAGACGCTGGAGAGCTGGTCTCCGTTGATACTGCGGCCTTGTGGGTTAGGCCAACTGCAGTGACGGAGAATTCGAGGGGACTGCGTTGCAATGTCGAAGCGATTCATAGGATCGCGCCAGACCACCTTGGCTGGCGAAGTGGTGATGACGGGAATTGGCGTGCATAGCGGCGCGCCGGTCTCTCTCGTTATCAGCCCAGCCGACGCCGATACCGGCATTCGCTTCATTCTGTCCAAAGGCGACGAAGTCGTCGCTGATATTCCAGCCGATGTGCGCGCCGTAGCAAATGCAACGCTCTGCACGGTTCTGGGCGCGGCCAATGGCGCGACGGTTGCGACGGTTGAGCATCTCCTGGCTGCCTTGCGCGGCCTGTGTGTCGATAACGCCTATGTCGAAATCGACAACGCCGAAGTCCCGATCATGGATGGCAGCGCGGCTCCGTTTGTCGCCGCCATTGACGAAGTGGGCATCCTGGAATTGGATGCGCCGCGCAAATACATCAAGGTTCTGAAGCCGATCCGCGTCGAGGACGGCGATTGCTGGGGTGAGCTGCTCCCCCATGCCGGGTTCTTCCTTGACGTTGAGATCGATTTCGACACCCCATTGATCGGTCGCCAGCGCCTGAGCGTCGAGCTGAACCCCGGCGTGTTCCGCGCCGAACTGTCCCGCGCCCGCACCTTTGGTTTTATGCGCGACGTGGAGAAACTGTGGGCTTGCGGCCGCGCGCTCGGAGCATCGCTGGAAAACACCGTGGCGCTCGATACGGATCGGATCCTCAATCCAGAAGGCCTGCGCTATACGAACGAGTTCGTCCGTCATAAGGCGCTGGACGCCATTGGCGATCTCGCCCTGTCCGGCGCGCCATTGTTGGCGGCTTACCGCTCCAAGCGTGGTGGCCATCGTCTCAACACGCTGATGCTGCGTGCGTTGTTTGCCGATGCCTCGGCCTGGACTGTCGTCCAAGCCCCCCGCACCCGCGATATCGGCCGCCCCGAGGCGATCGCTCGCGTTGCCTCAGCAATGCTGGCGGCGGATCGCAGCTAGCGCCGGGGATGAGGAGCGAAAGGGGTCAGACCCCTGTTCGCCACGTTGGGCTGATACTGTAGCGTGACTGCTGCGGCGAATAGGGGGCTGACCCCGTTGTCAGCCGCAGCCGCAGCGGCAGTGCCGGGATCGCGAATGCCGCAGCTCCCTATCGCCCTCGCGACACTTGGCCAATTGCCGCCCCCGTGGACGCCCAGCACAGAAACACCATATTTATTTGATGTTTAGCTGAGTTCCGGCCTACCATGACCGGAGCAGACTCAAGCCGGGGCGACGGACTTGAGATGGGCTGGGGCCCGCAACAACGTATTCACTGATCGGGCGACCGGTTCAAACCGGCAGAACTCGACAGGCTGAGGCGCTCGGGGGACGGCATGACAACTGAATTCGAAACGCCGATCCCGTTGGGTCAGTTGGTGCGCATAGTCGCGCTGAGCGCGTTGGTCGCGCTGCCCCTGGCCGGTTGCGGTGGTGCGATGTCCGGCTTCCTGGCGGGCGGCACCACCTCAAGCATCGAAAACCCCGATCCCGCCGACAAGATGTTCGCCGACGCCGAAAAGCTGCTGAACTCCGGTTACTACAAGGACGCGGCGGAAAAATACGAGGACGTCGAGCGAAACTATCCGTTCTCGGACGATCCGTCCAAGCCATACGCCCGTAAATCGCTCGTCCTGGCCGCCTTCGCCTACTACAAGGCCGCCGACTACGACAACGCGGTCGCCGCCGGCACGCGCTTCATCTCGCTGCATGCCGGCAGCGAGGACGCGGCGCTGGCGCACCATGTCGTGGCCATGTCGTACTACGAACAGATGCAGGATTCGAGCAAAGACCAGACCCCGGCGATCAAGGCGGTCGAGTGGTTTTCGCGCGGCCTCCAACAGTATCCCAACAGCAAATTCGCCGACGAAGATCGCAACAAGCTGCTGATCGCCAAGGACAATATCGCCGGCTCGGAGATGAGCGTCGGCCGCTTCTATCTCGGCAAGCGCAACTACCTCGCGGCCATCAACCGCTTCAAAACAGTTGTTACGAACCACCAGACCACGCGCCATGTCGAGGAAGCGCTGGAGCGGCTGGCCGAATGCTACATGGCGCTCGGCATCAAGGGCGAAGCGCAGAACGCGGCCGCCATCCTCGGCCACAACTTCCCGGATTCCAAGTGGTATAAGGACGCCTACGTCCTGCTCAAGAGCGATGGCCTGGAGCCACGCCAGGATTCTGGATCCTGGCTGAGCAAGGCCTGGAAGAACACCGTCGCGACGCTGACGGGCAAGAGCGGCGGGTAGGGGCGACCCGTGGGTCGCCTTCTAACGGCACGGTAGCAGCACGAGGGCGACCGACGCTTCGCCCCTACATCAGCGCCGCCGCCCAAATAGCCGCCGTCAGCAGCACCGACAGCACCAGCGTCCCCCACGACATCAGAGTAATGGTATTGAGTTCGAAGCCAGCGCCGCTATCCCACACCAGATGCCGGAGGCCGCCGAGCAGGTGATGCAGCACGGCCCAGGTATAGCCGATCAGCACCAGCCGGCCGAACCAGCTTCCCAGCACGCCGTTCACAAGGCCAAAAGCTTCCGGGCTGAACGCCGCCGAGATCAGCCACAGCGCCAGCAGAGCGCTCCCGGCATAGAGCGCGACTCCCGTAATGCGATGCACGATCGACATGATCATGTTGCCGCGCGGCCAATAAATCTGCAGATGGGGCGACAGCGGGCGGTTTGGCGAGTCGGTCATGAGGTGGCTTTCATAGCGTCGTGAGGGCACGTTCTAACGTGGCAGGACCGCGGCAGCAATATAGGATGGCGCCCACCCCGCACCGCCATCGAGGCTTGATCCATGACCCTCACCGCGCAAGAAATCGCCCGCTACAAGCGCCACCTCGTTCTGCACGATGTCGGCGGCCAGGGGCAGCAGAAGCTGAAGGCCGCGCGCGTGCTGGTGATCGGCGCGGGCGGGTTGGGCTCTCCGGGACTGCTCTATCTGGCGGCGGCCGGCGTCGGCACGATCGGCGTGATCGACGATGACGAGGTGTCACTCGACAACCTTCAACGCCAGGTCATCCATTCCACCGCAAGCGTCGGAACGCCAAAAGTCGCCAGCGCCGCCGCCAGCATCGCCGCCATCAATCCGCATGTGACCGTCGAGCCACACGCCGAGCGGCTGACGGTGCGCAACGCCCTCGCCCTGTTCGCGCGCTACGACCTGATCGCCGACGGCAGCGACAATTTCCGCACCCGCTACCTGGTCAACGACGCCTGCTATTTCGCCAAAAAGCCCCTGGTCACCGCCGCTCTCGGCCCGTTCGACGGCTACCTCTCCACCTACCGCGCCTTCGAGACCGGCCCCGACGGCAACCCGCGCCCGTCCTACCGCTGCGTCTTTCCCGAAGCACCCCCGCCCGGCACGGTGCCAAACTGCTCCGAGGTCGGAATATTAGGCGCGGTCGCCGGCGTCATGGGCACGCTGATGGCGACGGAGATTCTCAAGGAGATCATCGGCATCGGCGAAACCATGGCCGGCCGCATGCTGATTTATGACGCGCGAGCGACGAGCTTTATGACGGTCAAGGTGGCCTGGGACCCGGACAACCCGCTGAACGGACGGGCGCCCACGATCCGGGATCTGTCGGTGCACGATGTTGGTGAGAGCGGTTGAACGCAGCAACGAGCGCTCGCCCCCCCACGGAGAATTCTGCGGGCGAAAAATACGGTTGGTGGCGCTTAAGCAAAGCGCCACCAACCGCCTCGCTGACGCCGGCGAGTGATCTTTCGTTGGCATGCGTACCTTCGAAAGACGCAGCCCTCGCTTGGCGTCATTAGCTTGTGCTCGAACCGTTGGGCCAACGGTCGAGCAGGTCTTTGAAACCTAGAACTTCAAACCAATTTGCGCGCGGCCGCCGTAGTTCAGCGAGCTGTCGGTGAGTTCGCCAAAGCCCGAGAGGCCAAGGGTCGCGCCGCCACCGAGGTTGGTCGTAAAACCCGCCTCGGCCGATTCCGACATCCCGCTGACCGATCCCGTCTGGGTATGGCTGAAGGCGGTGACGGAACTGTCGAGCTTGGACCATTTCACGCCAGCGCGGATGAAGCCGAGCGTCGCGGGACCAATGCTGGCGTCGAGGCCGAGGCTGGCGCCGAGCGTCAACACGTCGTCCTTGCTGCCGGAGACCGCGATGCCGACGCTGTCGGTGAAGGCGCCGCCGAACACGTTGCCATAGGAGGCAAAAGTCCGCAGATCGAGCGCCGCATTGGCGCCGAGCGGGGCGACGCCTGAGAGGCCGGTGGCGCTCTTCTTGGCCGTGGACGAAATCACGGTGTTCACCAGGTCATGATCGGACCAGTTCACCGCGCCCAACAGCGAGGCATAAAGTCCGCCCACGCCCCATGAGCGTTAACGACTGTTACATTCGCGCCACGGCGTTGATAGGATTTCAGGATCTCGTCGAACAGATGGGTGGGGATGCGTTCGCCCTGTTGTCCGACGCTGGCATCGACGCCAAAGCGCTTGCAAATCAGGACCTGGTTATCTCCTATAACGCGTACGGAAATCTTCTGGAAATTGCCTCCCAGGAACTGCAACGGCCGTCGTTTGGTCTGGAGTGCGCTGTCGCGGCGCCTGACCATCTGCCCTATCTCGGACCGATGACGCTCCTCGGGCATTTCACTACGACGTTGCAGGAATGGATCGACGCCAGCCAGGACTACATCAAGTTCCATTGCAATGGTTTTTCTATCGAGCAGTCGATCAACGAAAAACTGGACCTGACGTGCGGCCGTTACAAATTGAACTCATTCGCACAGCCGACGCGGCAGTTGACAGAAATTGTGCTCGCCAACGTGATCCGTCTGGCCCGCCATGTCACCAGCCGGCACGATTTCAATCCCTCCCTGGTTCGATTCCAGCACAACCGCCCGCGCGATCTCTCCGTGCATGAGCAGCTGTTTCGATGCCCCATCGAGTTTGGCGCCGAGCATGACGAGATCCTGTGTGACCGCAGCTATCTCGATCTGCCCACCAGCGGGCACTTGAAGCCGCTAAGGCCGCTGCTGGCGCTGTACATGAAGCACCGCATCAGCAAAATGGCGCGCTACGACCAGTCGATGACGACCACGGTCGATCTTGCCGTGCGCAGCTTCCTTGGCACCGGCAAGTGCACGATTGAGGTGATTTCAGAAGCACTGGGACTGATGCCAAAGAAGCTGCAGCGCCTGCTGGCCAATGAGGATACAAATTTTTCGCTGATCCTTGAGAGCGTCCGCGCGGAAGTGGCCGGGCAGATCCTGTCGGGATCGGAGGCGCCAATCGGCAACATCGCAGGCATCCTCGACTATTCGGCAACCTCGCCCTTCACCCTCGCCTTCAAGCGCTGGACGGGCCTGTCTCCGCTCACCTTCCGGAGGCAGGCGCGCGCGCCTGCCGTGACGCACAGCGACCGGTAGCTGGCGCCGAGGCGTCTTGATCGTCACGCCTCATGGCCATTCAACCGGGAGACAACAAATGGAAGTGCCAGAACAATAGGGCTGGTGTTGCCGGAGATAGAAGTGCCGCAGCTGCCCCTCACCGACCGCGTAGATCTTGCCGTAAAAAGGCGGCTGTGAGACGCGGTGTCCTCTCCCCAACCGAAGACGCGTGGGGAGAGGCGACCAAGCGGCGCTTGCGGAGTGTCTACCGCTCCCCGCGCGAGATGCGGTCGAGCTGTTTCTGCATTGCGGCAAGTTGCTCCTGCAGGGCCGAGAGGTCGCTGGGCGGAGCAGAAGGGGCCGGCTCGGGCGCGGCAGGCCGGGCGGCCATCGGCGTTCCGACATCCGGCGCCCTGCTGCCACCGTTGCCGTTCGACACCGATCCGGCGCGCGGCAGTTTGGCGAACGGCGACCACATGCTCATGGCCTTTTCGAACAGCGCCATGTTGTGGCGGGTCTGTTCCTGCATGGCTTCCAGCGCGGCCGCGCCGAACGGCACGGCGCCGAAAGGCAGCTTGGCCCCGACGGCCGCCGCGCCCCAGGTCTCGGTCATCTGCTTGCGGAAACGCTCCTGCTCGCGCGAAAGAGTCTCCATGCTCATGTCGAGATAGCTCGGCACCAGCTTGCCCATGCTGTCGCCATAGAAGCGGATCAGCTGGCGCAGGAAATTCACCGGCAACAGGTTTTGCCCGCGACCCTCCTGCTCCAGAATGATCTGGGTCAGGACGCTGTGCGTTAAATCCTCGCCGGTCTTGGCGTCGAACACCACGAAATCGCGCTCGCCGCGCACCATCTCGGCCAGATCGTCCAGCGTCACATAGGTGCTGGTCTCGGTGTTATAGAGCCGCCGGTTGGCGTATTTCTTGATCGTAACGGGCGTTTTGGTCGGTGCAGTCTGAGTGGTTTGGTCCACGACGGGCCTCGGAAATTGGGGGATCGCGGGGGGCGACAGGTGGTTGGCCACCTTCGCAGATGCGAAAGAATAGCACAAATGCTGCGCGTGCAAACGGGCATTGCAGTGCTGAAGTGCAGCAAACGCCGTTCAAGGTGCATTGCACCCGCCTCATCGCAGCTGCTAAATGGGCTGGAGTTTTCCCCCAAAACCCCGAGCGCCAGGATCACCCTATGAGCAAAGACCAGAACGCCATCGTCATCGCCAGCGCCGCGCGCACGCCCGTCGGCTCGTTCAACGGCGCGCTCGCCAGCCTGCCCGCCCATGAGCTGGGACGCATCGCCATCTCGGCGGCTTTGGAACGTGCAGGCGTGAAGGCCGCGGACGTATCCGAGGTCATCATGGGACAGGTCTTGGCGGCGGGGCAGGGCCAGAACCCGGCGCGCCAGGCCTCGGTCAACGCGGGCATCCCGCATTCCAGCCCCGCCTGGGGCATGAACCAACTGTGCGGTTCTGGCCTGCGCGCGGT